>NZ_CP119677.1:2588333-2891666 GCF_029318685.1 Ruminiclostridium papyrosolvens DSM 2782 | reverse complement strand
CGTACATTTGGGTTTCCTTTTTCCCCATTCCTTGCTGACCATTGGGATGGGTGTACTAAGTCAAACAGGTCTTTCAGCGGGAGAGCGTCTCATATTTATGTTAACGAATTTAAGTTATATTGCAGCTATTAGTATCGTAGCTATACATCGGATGCGTAAGTCTGATGTAGAAGCTTGAATTTAGAAAGGAGTACTTTGTGAAAACTACGACAAAACTATTAACTATCGGTCTGATTATTATTATTTTAGTTGCATTTTCTATTTTCTTTTTTAATCCGAACCGGCTTACCCCGGAAAACCCGGAAGGGAAAGCCAGCTATTACACTATGATAGTCAACGATGACACAAAATTGAACAGTCAAAAACGCTATGAATATACATTAGATGCTTTCAACAAGAAGGGTGATAAAAAATCTCTTACCTTCACCAGTAGTAAGCAATTGAGAAAAGATGCTTATTTGGAATTGTATGTCGCACCATTTCGTGGTGTTACCTACTGGCAGGAGGTACAGTTTGATGAATTACCTGAACAGGTAAAGAAAAAATATATAAAGTAGAAAAAAGTTGTTTACACCTAATGTTAATAAACGTATTAACTGGGTATATTAAATAATGACAAGCTTTATAAAAGGCAAGTTATCAGTAACTGGGGTAGCTTGTCCTTTTGTTTTGTAAAAAAGAAAGCAATACTGATTTTAATTTTTTGTTAACAATTTAAAAATCTTCACTTTTTTCATAGGGAATTGATATAATTATATTAATTTTATGGAATAAAATTAACGTACAAAGACAAGGAGTACTTATGAGTAGTAAAAGCAAAGTATTAATAGTTGATGATGATAGAAATATATGTGAGTTGATAGGGTTATACCTTGAAAAAGAAGGTTATGAAGTCCTCTATGCTTATAACGGGCTTAATGCTGTTGATACCTTTAAGATACAGACTCCCAGCCTGGTAGTTCTGGATATTATGCTTCCGGGAATTGACGGTTGGCAGGTTTGCAGGGAGATAAGGAAGGTAAGTTCTATACCTATCATTATGTTGACTGCAAAGGGTGAAACCTTTGACAAGGTTCTTGGACTGGAGCTGGGGGCAGATGATTACATGGTTAAACCCTTTGAGCCTAAAGAGCTTGTTGCTAGGGTTAAGGCAGTATTGCGAAGATATGAGCATAAAGAAGTTGATACACTGGAAGTTGCATTCCCAAATCTTATTATTAATAAGAGTAATTATACAATCCGCCTAAAGGGGAATCTGATAGAACTTCCTCCAAAAGAATTGGAGCTCTTGTTTTTTCTGGCCTCAAATCCAAATAAGGTTTTTACAAGAGAGCAGCTACTGGAACATGTATGGGGCTTTGACTTTTATGGAGATTCCAGAACTGTTGACGTACACGTAAAGAGAGTTCGTGAAAAAATAGATTTGGACGGTCAGCCATGGCAGCTAAAAACCGTATGGGGTGTTGGCTATAAGTTTGAGGTGAAATAATGGTCAGGTTAAAAAAGACAATATTTCAGAAGCTCGTAGCCGTTTTTATAGGGCTGCTTGTTTTAAGCTATGTAGTTACAGGTGGATTTTTGTACTACTTTTTGAATGGTTTTGTTACAAAACAGGAGACGGAAACTCTTCTGGAGAGTGCCAGAAATATTAAGGTTTTCTTCGACAATTATTATATGCCCAATAGAAATAATCAGCTGTATAAGGAACTGGTACAGGGAATTTTCAGGCAAACATTGGAAATGTACAGTGTTTCAAGTAATTCTATGATTTGGATTGTTGATAATACAGGTCATGTATTAATCACCGTAACCAGCGATGACCAGATAAATGATGTACTCAAGAAGTATGTGGACGATACGGGATATCCTAAGCTGCCGGATAAAAGACAATATTTAAAGGTTATGAATAATGGAGAAAAATATAACACTGAACGAGGTAACTTTTTCGGATATTTTAGTGATGACGCTTTTAACAAATACGGTAGTTCATGGCTTACTATTCAGCTTCCATTTGAGGTGATTCCCATTAACGGAAAACAGGAGACTATAGCGGCTGTTTACCTGCATACTCCCGTACCTGCAATTCAAAAAGTAAGAACTTCAGTATTCAGCCTGTTTCTTATTTCGGGTGGAGTTGCCATTCTTCTTGCCATTATCCTTGTTTATATATTTTCAATAAGATTTACTCGCCCTCTAAAGCAGATTAATAATGCCGCAAAAATAATTGCTGGAGGAGATTTCCAAAAGAGGATTGTAGTCAGTTCGCAAGATGAAATTGGACAGCTTGCAGACAGTTTTAATCATATGGTTGAAGATTTGCAAAGACTGGAAGAACTTAGAAGAGGGTTCATTGCCAATGTTTCCCATGAACTGCGCACGCCAATGACTTCCATAAGAGGTTTTATCGAAGGTATCCTTGACGGTACTATACCTCCCGAAAGGCAAAAAGGCTACTTAACGATTGTTCGGGATGAAACCAACAGGCTTAACAGATTGGTTAATGATCTTCTGGATTTGGCAAAAATGGAATCCGGTGAGTTAACATTAACAATGAAGCCTTTTGACATAAACGAATTAATAAGAATCTGCGTAATCAAGTTGGAAACTCTCATTACCTCCAAAAATCTGGAAATAGAAGCTAATTTTGAGATTGACAACATGATGGTATCAGCCGACAAAGATTCCATTGAACGGGTTATTATAAATCTATTACACAATGCCGTAAAATTTTCGAATGAAAATGGTAAGATAATAGTTGAAACTGCAAAGAATAAAGACAAGATATACGTTTCAGTTAAGGATAACGGAATTGGAATAGATGGCGATGATAAGAAAAGAATATGGGACAGATTCTATAAATCCGATAAATCAAGAGGAAAGGATAAAACAGGTACCGGTCTTGGTTTAGCAATCGTAAAAAATATAGTAACTGAGCACAAACAGGACATATGGGTGGAAAGTGAGGTAGGAAAAGGAACAAAGTTTACGTTTACACTTGATTACTACAAAAGTTATGTTGAAGATTAACACTTTGTTCATACTTTTTTAAAAATACATCTTTAAAATAAAACTATAGAAAAAGGAAGGGAGACTTCATAATGATTGACGATAGAGACGATAAGATAAATGAAAGTGGTTCAGTTAGTGAACAGCCGAAGAATGATAACGGCACTTATGAAGTAAACAGCAATTCAGAATCACAAGGGTCTGTAAATGAAACTCAGGAGGATAACACAAATAACAGTAGTCAATATGACATAATAAATCCTGTAATTGAAAATAAGGAACCTGTTAATAATACATCCGAAGAAAATACAAATCAAGATACCGTTGTTTCTGATTACAGTTTAAACGCACAAGAAGCACAAACCTTACCACAAGAAGCAATTACGGCTGATTCCGGTGCAGGGGATAGCAATGGGGAAATACAAGGAGTAGCGAGTTCAGCTTATAACAATTATTACAAGGAGAGCTATAAAAAATCAAATACTAAAAAGTCAAACACATGGAAATATGTAGTTGTATCAGCTGTGAGCTGTCTTTCGGGTGCATCACTTGTTGCATTGTTAATGCTTTTTGTTGCTCCGTTAGTACAGCCACATATAAAAGAATACCTAGGAAATAATTTCCCGGGTCTTAAAACCGAAAATGCACAATCAAATAATACCGGAGAATTAAAAAGAGTTGAAATTGTTCAGAACGGAGAATCAGCAGTTACAAGTGTAGCTGAAAAAGTTGGGCCTTCAGTTGTTGGTATAAAAACATCATATCAGAATACCAATGAATTATTCGGTGTTCAGTCTGAAGGCGGAGAAGGTTCTGGGATAATCATAAGCTCCGATGGATATATACTTACAAACCATCACGTTATTGAAGGGGCATTAAATGATAAAACCAGAAGTATCAGAAGTGACGCAAAAATTCAAGTGTTCCTGCCAAACAAAATAGATAAGCCATATTCAGCGACAGTTAAAGGTTACGATTCTAAAACAGATCTTGCTGTTTTGAAAATAAGTGAGACAAATTTACCTGTTATAGAATTCGGTAATTCAGATAGTATCAAAGTTGGAGAACCGGCAATTGCCATAGGTAATCCGGGTGGACTTGAATATATGGGTTCTTTGACATACGGTGTTATTAGCGGATTAAACAGAACTGTCCAGTTAGATGGAGGCAAGAGAATTAGACTTGTTCAGACAGATGCTGCTATAAACCCCGGAAACAGCGGCGGGGCATTGGTGAATATTAAGGGACAGCTTATTGGAGTAAATACAGTTAAGATGGTTGCAACGGGATTTGAAGGACTTGGTTTTGCAATCCCTGTAAATGAGGCAAAAAGAATAGCAGATGAACTGATGACAAAAACCTATATTGCAAAACCTTATCTGGGGATTTCAGTAAATCAACAGTATACAGAAAGTATTGCAAAGGCTAATAAAATGCCTGCAGGTGTATACGTAGCAGATGTTGAACTTTTCGGTGCCGCTGCTAAAGCAGGTATAATGCCTGGCGACGTAATAACTAAATTTAATAATAAAACAGTTAAGTCCTATGATGAGCTTGAGGAAGTTAAGAATAAGATGAAACCCGGAGATATTGTAAAGATTGATATCTTCAGAGATGGAAATACAAAAACTGTTCAGGCGAGATTAGGGGAAACAAAGTAAATTATATAAAAAAGAGAGCTGCCTTGTGAGCAAATTTATTGCTCATTGGGCAGCTTTCTTTTTTGAAAAGTAAAAAAAATTAAGGGAATAAATAAATTGTATTGCTAATAAGTAAAAAAAAATTTACAATTAGTATATAATCTTAGGATTTTTCTGGAATTATAAAATGCTGGAGGCATATATGAACTTAAGCAAATACTATTTACATCTAGTTAAAATAATTATATGCGTTATAGCCTTACCATGCTTTATTTTCGGAATTTATATCAATTCTGAGAAACTGTTGGCTATAACTTGTGGCTTGTGTATTGTTTTTTTAGCGTTCGATATATGTGAATATATTATTATAGATAGAAAAAATCGAAAGAATATTAAAAAATTCGGAATTCTCCGGAAAAATGAGTATCTTCTCAACACAATAGCGGGAAAGAGCTATTTTAAGACTTTAAAACTTCTTGCGGAAAAACAGAATCAGTTGGAAGCTTTAAGTATTACGTCCGAAAAATTTAACTCCACAATTGAGATTGAAAATATAATCAAATATGTATACGATGTATTTAAAAAGTTTACAGGATGCGACAGATGCCTTATTTGCTTCAAAGATGTAAATTCTCAAGATATATATTGTAAATATGAATTGGGTGAAATAGTCTTTGAAGAAGTAGGTAAATATTTTGACGAAGATTCTGTTGTTACACAATGCTTTAATACAAATTCTGTTGTAGTTAAATGCGGAATTGAGATTAAAAGAAGAGGTACATTGGGAGACAAGCTTGTCATACCACTTAACATATCAGATGAGCAGTTAGGTGTCATCTTTCTTGAAACGCGAAATAAATATTCTTTTAAAAGAGTAAACCTTACATTTCTCCAAAGTCTTGCCAATTATGCTGCTGTCGCCATGTACAAGTCTCAGTTAATAAATGATGTTTATATACAGAAGCAGGAAATAGAAGCCCTCTATGAGGAGACAGCGGCTGTTAACGACGATTTGAATTATAATATTGACAATCTCAACAGAACCAAGGATGAACTTCGCCAAAAAAACGAAGAGCTTCAAAGATACTCGGATAGTTTGAATACAGGATATATACAAACGGTTATGTCTTTGGTAAATGCAATCGAGGCAAAGGATGCCTATACAAGCGGACATTGCCAGCGAGTGATGGAAATTTCATGTGAGATTGCTGCCCGTATGAGGCTGGATGAAGATACTATACAGGATTTAAGATATGCGGCTATTTTGCACGATATAGGAAAAATAGGAGTATCTGCTTCAATTCTTAATAAACCTGACAAATTAACTGATTGTGAATATGAAGAAATAAAAAAACATCCTCTCATATCATACAATATACTTAAAAATGTAGAATTCTTAAGAAACGGTTTAAAAGCAATTCTTGAACATCACGAAAAATATAACGGTGGAGGGTATCCTAATGGGCTAAAGGGTGAGGAAATCAGTCTATTAGGAAGAATATTATGTATTGCCGACGCCTTTGATGCTATGACCAGTGACAGAACATACCGAAGGGGTATGACTATGGAATTAGCAATTAACGAAATTGAAAGATGTAAGGGGATTCAGTTTGATCCCAGAATATCTGAGCTTTTTATAAACATGATTAAAGAGCTAATTAACAACTAATATTTTGGAGGTAATGTGGTGAATTTATCTAATAAAAAGTTAAAGGTACTTTTTGTATCAGCAGAAGTTGACCCTTTCGCAAAAACAGGGGGGTTGGCTGATGTTGCTGGTTCTCTGCCAAAGGAACTAACCCTGTTGGGACAGGATGTAAGAGTACTTATGCCCCGATATAAAAGTATAGATACAGAATTAGCTTATGTTGCCGACTTTCCTGTTGAAATGGGGGACAGAAAGGAAACATGTGTAATAAAAGAGAGCAGTATACCTGTTTCAGCCTCACAGGAAGTTAAGGTCTATTTCATAGAAAACTATCATTATTATTATAGAGACGGTATTTATTGTTATCAGGATGATGCACAGAGATTTATAATGCTGTGCAAGGCAGCTCTTGAAATGTTGCCCCATATCGATTTTAAACCCGACATTATTCATTGCAATGACTGGCATACAGGCCCTTTATGCCTGATGCTGAAAGAAAAATATGCAAAACAGGATTTTTATAAGGATATTTCTACGGTTTATACTATTCACAATCTTGAGTATCAGGGAAATTTCGGCGAAGATATATGCGAATATATGAACGTGGAGGAAGATTTCTTTACATATGACAAGGCTGAATTTTATGGGATGTTCAGTTTTATGAAGTGCGGGCTTGTGTATTCAGATAAAATAAATACCGTAAGCAAGCAATATGCACAGGAAATTCTGTCAACTGCCTACGGTGAAAAAATGGAAGGAATACTCAATAACAGAGAGAAAGACCTTTTTGGCATTGTAAATGGAATATCTTATGAAGAGTTTGATCCCGGTAAGAATGAAGATTTATATAAGGTATTTGACTCTAAATGCCCGGAGAATAAGAAGGAAAATAAAAGACAATTCCAGAAAGAGTTTGGTTTAGGGAACAGTGATGCTCCTCTACTGGCGATTGTTACGAGATTGACACACCAGAAGGGGCTGGAACTCATTTTTGGCTGTATTGACAGATTTATAAAAGAAAATGATATACAGTTGGTTGTTCTTGGAATCGGGGATGAGTTTTATCATAAATCATTTAAGGAACTTCAAAGTAAGTACCCCGATAATGTAGCAGTTTTTTTGGAATTCAATCAAAAACTTGCTAAAAAGATTTATGCCTCTGCAGATATGTTCTTAATGCCTTCTCGTTTTGAACCCTGCGGCTTAGGACAGATTATAAGTTTCAGATATGGTACAATTCCGGTAGTAAGGGCTACAGGAGGCCTTGCTGAAACTGTAATAGATTATGATAAGGACAGAAAAAACGGAAATGGGTTCTCTTTTACTGAATTTGATGAAACTGAATTTCAAGATACATTAAATAGAGCAATACATACTTATAGCAAAAAGAGTAAAGAGTGGGAGCAACTGGTTGTAAGGGCGCTGAAAAGTGATTTTTCTTGGAAGAAGCCTTGTATTAAGTACTTAGATTTATATAAAATAGCTATAGATAACAAAAACAGATAACATAATACAAAGAAGGTATATAATTCGATGACTAAAAAGGAAAAGGTTCTGCAAATGATAGAGGTTCTTGATAAGCTTTATCCTGATGCGGAGTGTTCTTTAATGTATGAGAATCCGCTTCAGCTTTTGATTTCTACTCAGCTTGCAGCCCAGTGTACTGATGCCAGAGTAAATATAGTTGCAAAGAATTTATATAAAAAGTATCCTTCGGTTGAGGCATTTGCAAATGCAAATATAAGAGAACTTGAGGAAGATATTAAATCAACGGGATTCTATAGAAATAAGGCAAAAAATATAATCGGGTGTTGTAAGATTATTACTGATAAATATAGTGGAATAATTCCGGATAATATGGAGGAATTACTTGAATTGCCCGGTGTAGGACGAAAGACAGCGAATCTTTACTTATATGAGATACATGGAAAGCAGGGAGTAGTTGTTGACACACATGCAAAAAGGCTTTCAAACAGAACGGGCTTAACAAAGAATGAAGACCCCGAAAAGATTGAATACGATTTGCAGAAAATAATTCCTGAAGATAAATGGGCAGATTTTTGCCATAAATTAGTTTTCCATGGAAGAGCTGTGTGTAACGCAAGAAAACCTGAATGTGAAAAGTGTGAGATAAATCATTTGTGCAGTTATTATACTAAGAAATAGGGGTCACGACTGTTTTTATACATGGGGGTAAGGTATGCCTGGTAAACAGAAGATAACAAAAACTAAAGCAGAAGCATTTAATGAAGAAGATTTGATTTTTGCTCTTGACATTGGAACAAGGACGGTTATAGGTATAGTAGGGCTTTATGAGAAGGAATGCTTCAGGGTTGTTGCGGCTGAGATATGTGAACATAAGAGTCGTGCAATGCTGGATGGACAAATACATGATATTGAGAAGGTTGCGGAAGTAATAACGCAAGTAAAAGAAAGGCTGGAGAAAATACTAGGGGTTACATTGACAAAAGTAGCCATTGCAGCCGCAGGAAGGGTTTTAAAAACAAGTCAGACAAAACTGGAATACGATATAGAACAGGGACGTGAAATTACATCGGAGATTGTAGGGAGTCTGGAAGTTGATGCTATTCAGAATGCGCAATTTAAGCTTGATAATGAAATATCAAACGAAGAAAAAATGACCTTTTATTGTGTGGGATATAGTGTGGTAAACTACTTTCTCAATGGGTATGTTATTTCTTCGCTTGTAGGACACAAGGGAAAGAAAATAGGGGTGGAAGTACTGGCTACCTTCCTGCCTCACGTTGTAGTAGACAGCTTGTACACCGTTATGTCAAAGGTTGGATTGGAGGTAATAAGTCTGACTCTTGAGCCTATAGCTGCGATAAATGTAACTATTCCAAAGGATTTAAGACTTTTGAATCTTGTTCTGGTTGATATAGGTGCCGGAACCTCGGATATTGCACTAACCAGAGACGGCTCTGTGGTGGCGTATGGCATGGTTCCTATTGCCGGAGACGAGATAACCGAAAAAATTGCTCAGGAGTTTTTGGTTGATTTCAATACAGCGGAGAAAATTAAAATATCTATTTCATCTGGTACAGAAATTATAAAATATACAGATATACTAGGAAATAAGTATGAGATTATACATCAAAAGGCTATTGAAATAATAGAACCTACTATTGATTTTTTAGCAGGAAGCATATGCGATAAAATTCTGGAGTTTAATCAAAAGGCTCCCAATGCCGTTTTTTTGATAGGAGGCGGAAGCCAGATACCGGGACTTACAAACAGAATCGCTGAAGGACTGGGGCTTCCTGATAACAGAGTTGCAGTAAGAGGGAGGGATGTAATACAAAACATAAAGACTAAAATTAAAAAGCTAACGGGGCCCGAATCCATTACACCTTTTGGCATAGCTATGATGGCTCACATGCAAAGAGGTCAGGACTTTATGTCTGTCACTGTAAATGAAAATAAAGTAAAGCTGTTCAATTCCAAGAAGCTGAGTGTAGCGGATGCTTTAATATTGGTAGGATATAATCCTGATAAGCTAATTGGCAGAACAGGAAAGTCGTTGAAGTTCACACTTAACGGTAAAGATAAGAATATTAAGGGTGAACATGGAATGGCGGCTGAAATTTTTGTTAACAATGAGCCGGCAAGTCTTGATACCAGAATTAATAATAATGATTCCATATACATAAAACCTTCATACAATGGTATGGACGCTAAAAAAAGTGTAATTGATTATGTAAAACATACGAGAGGACTTACTGTCTATTTGAACGAAGACAGGATAGCGCTTGTACCTTACTGTTCAATTAACGGCCAGACATGCGGTATGGATGCAACTATAAAAAATGGTGATAAGGTTCAAATAGAGGAAATAGTTACACTAAAGGATTTCATATTAAAATTTGAACTCGGTCTTGGAAACAGTTTGTTGAAGGTAAATGGTGAAATCGTCAGTACTGAATACATACTAAAGGACAATGACAGTATAACTGATTCAGAGCTTTTTGAGGAATCGGTTGAGGTAACTGTTCCTGAACAGGGGTTTGAGGAGGAACAAGAGATTTATGAGACTGATGATGTACTGGTAAATAAATTTGAACAGAATTATTTGGAAAACAACAGTGTTCATGTACCCGAAAAGGGGTATGTTATTTATGTAAACGGTGAAAGAATTGAATTGAAAGAAAACAAGCAGTATATTTTTGTAGATATTTTCAACTATATTAATTTTGATTTATCAGTACCTAAAGGAAACATTATATTAAAACTAAATGGAAGTCAGGCAAATTTTACTGATACAATTTCTCCGGGAGACAATATAGAAATTTTTTGGGAGAATATGCAATTGTAATTAGAAAGGAAATATATGAATAAAATACAAAAATATGAAAAGGTTATGATTAACCTTTATTGGGTATTTATTGTATTACTGTTTTCTGCATTGTTTTTCAAGCAGGAACTTTATACTAATGCTAATGTTTATTTTAGTAAAAAAAATTATCTCACTGTATTTATAGTGTCGATTGTGGTTTTGAATATTGTTAAAATTTTATTTGTAAATAATATAAATTTATATTCAGACAAAGCATTTGACGTTTTTAGGTCGATGGAAGTTTTTTTGACGTCTGTGTTTTTATTGCCATTTTCTGATGGGATAGAGTACCTTTCTCTTGTCTTGCCTTTATTTTTTATAAGTATTCGTAAGGGTAAAAAGCTAACTTATCTGTTATTGGGGTTCAGTGCAGTAATCAAGATAGCAAATATATTTGTATTATATGGAATACAAGAACCCTTTGATGCTTCAAAAGTAGTTTTTAGTCTTTTCAGGATTTTCTGTATATATATTTTACTACTTTGTATATTTAGTATAAGTGCTAAAATTTATTCTGAAAACTTAAAAAATGAACAGGAAAATGATAGGTTAATTGATGAATTGGGTGAGAAGTACGAGCAGCTTGCTTCGGCCAAGGATGAAATAAAGAACCAGTATGAAACGCTCAAGGAAACCAACTTTAAGCTTGAAGATACAAATAAGAGGCTTACATCCAGTATTGCAGAGTTTTATACTCTTCAACAAGTGAGTGAGGCCATAGGCTCAATACTAGACATAAACGAGTTACTTAATTTTGTAAATGATGTAATAATAGGTGTAATGGGCGTAAACTTTTCTTCTATATTATTGTTTGACCAGAAGAAAAACAGACTCAAGGTGCAATTCACAAATATTACCAACAAAGAAGAGCTTGCAATTTTAGCTGACAATGTTAATTGTGAACTTCTCCTTGATATATTACAAAATGAAAAGCCATTGATAGAAAACATGGTTGATCCTGATAAATATGATTTTATTCAGACAAGACAAATAGGGTCCTTTATGTGTGTGCCTTTGAGCTTGAAATCCAGAAAATTCGGACTCACTCTCATTGAACACCGAAATAACAATACCTTCAATACCGAAAATTTAAGGCTGCTTACTACCTTGGGAAAACAGGTAAGTATGGCAATTGAAAATGCCGAGCTTTATGCAAACCTACAGGAAATGGCCACAGTTGATGGTTTGACAGGGGTTTACAACCGTGTATACTTCCATGAAAAATTTGAAGCTGAATTTAAGATGGCAGAAGAAAAAGGATATAATTTATCTCTTGTAATTCTTGATATTGACTTTTTCAAGATATTTAATGATACATATGGACACCTCTTTGGTGATGTAGTACTGAAAGAAGTAGCACAAACAGTAAAAAATAACCTGCGGGGGACTGATACCATTGCGAGGTTCGGGGGAGAAGAATTTGTACTTATATTACCTAGGACATCAATACAGCAGGCTCATGAAAAAGTTGAGTTTTTACGTACAAAAATTGCAGGCAATGTAATTAAAGACAATCTTATATCAGCCTCTGTTACTGCAAGTTTTGGAATAGCGTGCTACCCTGAAACATCTTCCAATCAGGTAGGATTAATCAGAGATGCAGACAATGCACTATACAAGGCAAAGGAAAATGGAAGAAATTGTATTATGATTTCTCAAAAAATCGGTTAATTAACTTTAAGAGAAATTACCATTTTCCAAAACATGTCATAGTCTTCTTTGGTGTATTTTCTTTCGGGTATATAAAAACTTATTCTATATAGTCTGGAATCCTTTGAGAGAAATACTTCAAGTGTTTTATAGTTTTCATTAGAACTTTTTACGGTGTACTCCCAAAAATACCCCTTCATTTTATTGACTTCAATCTCTTTGGAATTGAAATTAATAAAATCGGCAAGGGAGTTTTCTTTTGATTCCTCGAGAAATTTACTGAGGTCATAGGGCAGGTTCCAAACTTGAACAAACCCTGTAAAGGTATTGTCACTTTTGTTTTGAAAATCTACATGATATAGTATTTCACTTCCCGGGAAAGCCTGTTGATTCAACTTGAAATTTGAAGGATAGCTAAAATGAAATTTATCTTCAGGTGACTTATAATCAATAAAACTCTTATATTTACTATTGCTTGCCTGAACGTATGGAGCAGAAGCAGGGTCGCTGGCATATACATTTTTTATTGAGAAATCTATGGGGTAAGAAAAAGATATTTGGCTGTTAACTGTTATAGTATAATAAGAGTTTCCATAAAAAAAACTACGAACAAATATAATAATGCCAATAAGAAATATAAAAAATGATATTATAGCTAAAAGCTTATTTCTTTTACTAGTATGGACTAAAGATAACATCTGACCACTCCCTTTGAAAAAATAGCTTATCCGTATATATCTATTCACTATAAATAAAATTTAGACAACTTTTTAGGTTAAGAATTTGCATTTACTATCACGAAAGTACTTTTTGCCGAATATGATATATAGTAAGAGCTATTCAGGGGGAGTGTAATTATGAAGATAGTAGTTTTAAAAATGCCTAAGTTTTTTGGAAACATATTAAAGAAGGTATTTAAAATAGGCTGATTTTACATAAGAAGAAGTAAAAAATGGAAAAATAAAAAAGCGTCTCGTAACGCTTTTTTATTTTTAGAAATTTAACGTAATCAAATTATATAGCTCGGGTAACTTTGTTTGAACGAAGACACCTTGTGCATATGTTAATTGACTTTGGTGTGCCATTATCAATTATCTTTATTTTTCTTACATTAGGTTTCCATGTACGGCTAGTAGCATTTAATGCATGGCTTCGATTGTTTCCAAAAGTAGTTGCTTTACTGCATACTTCACACTTTGCCATATATTACACCTCCTTTAATTATTGGAGAATTTAATTTCTCAAAATTCGGCATCAAGCAATAACTATTTTAACACACAAAAGCCATATACTGCAAGTCTTTTTAAATTAAAATCATATCAATTATAGATGACTAAAGGATACAGGACCATGTACCCTTTTTCAATGTCGAAAAATATGGTACAATTTACTTTACATAGCCGGAAACTTAAAGAAATATTGCTAGTGTACTTACAAAAGAGGTTGTATGAAAAAAATAACTATTAACGATTTGAAGCAAAAATCAATCAGATATATAAAGGGTGTTGGCGAGTCACGGGAATCACTATTTAAAAAACTTGAAATCCATAACTTATTTGATGTCTTAACTTATTACCCAAGAGAATATGAAGACAGAAGCAGCATAAAGAATATAGCTGATCTTCAGAATGGTGTTCCGTGTTCCTTTGAAGGAACTATAGTGTCAAATGTAAGCATAACAAGACCAAAAAGAGGTATGACGGTATCAAGAGTTTCAATTGAGGACAGTACCGGAAAGATTACGGCAATTTGGTTTAATCAGCCATATGTTAAAAATTCTTTAAAACTTGGAGATAACTATATATTTTTCGGAAAAGCAGAAAGAAAATTAAATAAACTGCAAATAGTAAATCCGGTTTTTGAAAAAGCAAGTTCTAAAGACATGAAGAAAAGCCTTAAAATACTTCCTGTTTATTCTTCTACCAAAGATTTGGGACAGAATATTATCAGGTCGGTTGTGTATGAGGCAATAAAGATAATAAATGATATTGAGCTTGAAGACATGATACCTTTATCTGTCAGAGATAAGTTCAAGCTCCCTGACAGAACCTATTCTATAAAGCAAATACATTTTCCGGCTTCTGTCCGGGATATTGAAAGTGCAAGGTTCAGACTGGTTTTTGAAGAACTGTTTATGCTGCAGCTGGGGCTTTTATCATACAAGAGCCTTGCAACAGATACAAGAGTGGGTATAAAATATACTCACATAGACCAAATGGAAGATTTTATTAAATCTTTTCCCTTTGAGCTCACAAATGCACAGAAAAAGGTTTTTGTGGAAGTTGAAAAGGACATGGAAAGTTCTCGTGTAATGAACCGACTTGTGCAGGGGGATGTTGGCTCAGGAAAGACAATGATTGCAGTTCTGGCATTGTTTAAAGCTGTTAAATGTGGTTACCAGGGAGCTTTAATGGTACCAACGGAAATATTGGCTGAACAGCATTTCAAATCCATAAAAAGCTTGTTTGACTGCTTTGGTGTTTCAGTTGAATTACTCTCCAGCAGTCTGACAAAAAAGCAGAAGCAGTTGATAGTAGAAGAATTAAAAGAAGGAAAAACTGATGTAGTTATTGGAACTCATGCACTTATAGAGGATTATGTAGAATTTAAACAGCTGGGGCTTGTTATTACTGATGAACAGCACAGATTTGGAGTTCGCCAAAGAACAATATTGACGGAAAAAGGTCAGAATCCTGATGTTTTGGTTATGACTGCAACTCCGATTCCCAGAACTCTGGCGCTGATTTTATACGGTGATTTGGATATATCAATAATTGATGAGCTTCCGCCAGGCAGAAAACCGATTAAAACATACTCTGTAAATGAAGCTATGAGGGAGAGAATTAATAACTTTGTGAGGGAAAAAGTAAATGAAGGCAGACAGGTATATATTGTTTGCCCGCTTGTAGAAGAATCTGAGGAGATAGAGGCAAAATCAGCAGTAGTTACGGCAGAAGATATAAGCAAAAGTGTATTTCGTGATTTAAACGTAGGAATTATTCATGGAAAAATGAAGTCTTCTGAAAAAGAAGCAATAATGAAGAGCTTTGTTTCCGGTGAAATAAGTATACTTGTATCTACAACTATAATAGAGGTTGGTGTAAATGTACCTAATGCAACAGTCATGATAATAGAAAATGCTGAAAGATTTGGTCTGGCGCAGTTGCATCAGTTGAGGGGGAGAGTAGGCAGAGGAGATGAACAATCCTTCTGTATTTTGTTTAACCAGTCAAACTCAAAGGTTGCAAAAGAAAGAATGAAAATTATGACTCACTCCAACGACGGTTTTGTAATATCAGAGAAGGACTTGGAAATAAGGGGTCCCGGTGAATTTTTTGGTACCAGACAGCACGGGCTACCCGAACTAAAAATAGCAAATTTGTACAAGGACATGGAAATATTAAAGCAGGCTCAGGAGAGTGCAATGGAGATTATTCAGGCTGACCCGGGGCTTATGAAACATAACGAATTAAAGAAACACCTTGCCGCTTATTTTGGGGACAAGGTTACATTATCATAAAAGAAGTCAGGTGTGATTAGTATGCTGAGAGTAATTTCAGGAAGTGCCAAAGGTTTAAAGTTGAGTACTTTGGAAGGAATGAACACAAGGCCCACTACAGACAGGGTAAAAGAGAATTTATTTAATATAATAGCATCGTATATACCCGGCTCAAACATACTGGATTTGTTTGCGGGTAGCGGAAGCCTTGGTATTGAGGCGTTGAGCAGAGGTGCTGAAAGTGCTGTATTTTGCGATCAGAGTGAGCAAAGTACAGAAATTATAACCAGAAATCTGGAGCATACAAAATTAATGGATAAATCAGAGATTTTTTTAGGTGAAGCACAAATAATACTGAAAAAACTCTCCCAACTGAGTAAAAAGTTTGATATAATTTTTTTAGACCCTCCATATAAAAAGGAAATTGTACCGGGTATTTTACAAAATCTTGAAAATTCTGGAGTGTTGGATGAAAAGGTTTTAATATCTGTCGAAACAGATATAGAGGATCAGCTGCCTCAGGAAATAGGTACACTGTGTGTTTCCAGACAGCAGGTTTATGGAAAAACCAAATTAACTTTTTACAAAAGAAAATAAATTTCAAGGATGATAAAAGAATGAACACATTTATATATCCCGGAAGTTTTGATCCTGTTACAAACGGACATTTAGATATAATTGAGAGAGCATCAAAAATTTGTGACAGACTTATTGTTGCAGTATTAATTAATCATAGCAAAAATCCTCTCTTTTCTATTGATGAACGAGTTAACTTATTAAAAAAGGTAGTTAAGGATAATACCAATGTTCAAATTGAATGCTTTTCAGGACTGCTGGTTGACTTTGTAAAGGAAAAAAACGCAAATGTAATAATTAAAGGCTTGCGGGCTGTATCGGATTTTGAGTATGAGCTGCAGATGGCATTGTTGAATAAAAATCAGGCGCCTGACATTGAAACACTTTTTATGATGTCAAGTATAAACTATTCTTTTTTAAGCTCAAGTATGGTAAAAGAGCTTGCGAGACATGGGGGAAATATAAATGGCCTGGTACCTGAATGCATAGAAAAAGACATTATTGATAAATTTAAACTCAAATAACCCGGGGAGGTTTATGATATGGAAATTTTAACTATACTGGAAACATTGGAGGAACTTGTTGAGAAAAGTCCAAGTGTACCGTTCTCAGGAAAATGTCTTCTGGATAGGGAAGAAATACTTGAAATAATTAAAGAGATGAGGCTCAAGCTGCCAGACGATATAAAGCAGGCAAAATGGGTTAAGGAAGAACGCCAGAGGATTTTGCTGGAAGCACAGAGGGAAGCCAACAATATAATGAAGGATGCTGAAAATAAAATTGCATCTCTTGTTGACGAGCATGAAATAACCAAAAAAGCTTATGAACAGTCCAACGAAATCATTGCAGCTGCACAGAAAAATGCAAGAGAAGTCAGGTTGGGTGCCAGAGAGTATGCCGACGGTGTTCTAAATAAAGTCGAGGATATACTGTCAGAAGCTGCCGAGGTTATCAGAACCAACAGGGAAGAATTAAAATAAGTTTTTCCTTGACATAAAAGCAGTTGTACATATATAAATAACAGAAATCAGCAGCATTATTACTGATATTATTAAGACAGAATTAAAAGAAGATTGTAATATGCTTTTCCAGTTATCTGGAAATAGCTTTTCTGAATTTGCAAATACAGAAGATGTTTTATGAATGAGGCTGCTGAATAAATTATAACCTATAAAAGTATATACACATGAAATAACTCCTTGAAGGGCTTTGCCAAGAATATAAGGCTTTGCACTTATATCGGAGCCGTTTATTACGCTTAAAACCTGAGCATGTACCGACAGGCCTGCCCAACCTATTATAAGGCTTACCGTACATAGTTTTATAACCAAGTCTGCATTTGCTAAGTTGATAAGGTTTGCGCCGGTAGTTATTTCAAAGAAACCGCAAAAAATTCCTTCCAATAGTTGCGGTCCTATACCCAATTTGCTAAGAAAAGTTGGGGCTGTACTGCAGACCCATCCGCTAAATCCGCTTGAAATCAGAATATTTATTAAAACAGAAAAAAATATAATAAATCCTCCAATGGCGAAGATAGTGGATATAGAGCTTTTTACACATTCACCAAAAAGAGTGTATGGGCTTATATCAGAATTCTTTAACTTTTTGAGCTCAAATCTGATTTTTTGGGACATCTTTAAATAAGGTTTTTGGGTACTTTTCTCAGAACTCTTATAATATCTGAAAATAAACCCTACTGTAAGACAAGCGGCAACATGGCTAATATATAGAAGGTAACCGGCTGCGGGCATATTAAACATTCCCACGGCTACAGCTCCCATAATAAAAAGGGGACCTGAATTATTTGTAAAAGTCAGAAGTCTCTCGGCCTCAGTTTTAGTTATAAGTTCCTGCCGCTTCAAATCGCTTGTGATGGAGGCACCTATTGGATAGCCACTTACAATACCCATAGCAAGAGCAAAAGAGCCACACCCGGGTATATTGAAAATAGGCCGCATTACCGGCTCCATTATAATACCTGCAAACCCAATAAAACCTGAGCGGTTTAGTAATTGAGAAGCGACAAAAAATGGGAAAAGAGAAGGAAAAACCACTTCCAACCACAGGTGGATACCCTTTGAAGCTGAAGAAACAGCCGTCTTAGGAAAAACTATCAGAGCTATAATGAATAATGCAGCACAAAGAGGTAAAAAACTTTTTTTAATATATTGAAAAATTTTACTTTTATTACACAAATAAAAAGTTAATGCAAAAGCAATAAATGATGAAAATATAAAATAATTCATTTCAGATTGATACCGCACTTATTAGAATATCCTTCTCTAATATATACCTGTACCATTTACATTATAACTTCAAATTAAAAAGCCCTTGTAATCATGATCGAAAACAAGAGCTTTTATAATATAATTATTATTTAACTATCTGTGTCCAGCCAAAAGTATCTTCAAGTTCACCACTTTGAATTCCAGTGATTGTATCATATACATTTTGGGCTACAGGTCCAATTTTTCCACCGTTTACAGAAATAACGTTTCCATCCCAGTTAAATTCACCTATAGGTGAAATAACTGCTGCGGTACCGGTACCGAATGCCTCATCCAATTTTCCTGCTGCGTGTGCATCATATAGTTCCTGAATTGTTATTCTGCGTTCAGTAACTTTTATACCTGATTTTCTCAGCATTTCAATAGTTGACATACGAGTTATACCCGGAAGAATTGAGCCTTCAAGGGATGGAGTTATAACTTCTCCGTCTATCTTAAAGAATACATTCATTGTTCCTACTTCTTCAATATATTTCTTTTCAATACCATCCAGCCAGAGAACCTGAGTATATCCTGAATGTTTAGCTTCAACCTGTGCTTTAAGACTTGATGCATAGTTTGCAACTGTTTTTGCAAAGCCCAATCCGCCTTTTACCGCACGTACGTAGTTGCTTTCAACATATATTTTTACAGGATTCATTCCTTCCTTGTAATAAGCTCCAACCGGTGAAAGAATGATTATAAACTTGTAAGTATCAGATGGTCTTACACCCAGATACGGATCTGTTGCAATTATAAACGGACGTATGTACAAAGATGTACCCGGAGCGTCAGGAATCCAGTCTGAATCAACGTTAACCAGTTCTTTAATAGCTTGTACACCAAAGCCCTCGTCGATGCTGGGTATTACAAGTCGTTCGTTAGAACTGTTTACTCTTGCCATATTTTTATCAGGTCTGAAAAGAAGAATATGGCCGTTTTTAGCTTTATATGCTTTTAAGCCTTCAAATATAGCTTGACCATAATGAAGAACCATTGATGCCGGGTCCATTTCTAAAGGAGCGTATGGCACTATTCTCGGGTCATGCCAGCCTTTTCCTTCAGTATAATCCATAATGAACATATGGTCAGTAAAATATGTCCCAAATCCTAAATTGTTCATATCGGGTTTTTGTTTAGGATTTGTAGTTTTGGTAATAGAAATATTCATTTTCGTATTACTCCCTTCTCTATAATTATTAAGCAAAATTTGATATTTTATAAGAAAGTATCAATCAATTTATGTGAAAATTCTAGATTTATTATGCTACTTTTCAATTAAAAAGTCCATAGGAAATGGGAATTTAGTTAAGCACATTGCTAAAATGATGTTAATAAGCAGAATTTTGTGGTATATTTATACAATAATTCAATGTATTATTCATTCTATATCATTATATAATTTACAAGAGGGGGACATATATGAAAAATAATAAAATTGGTATGATTACAAGAACTGCGGTTCTTCTTGCTGTTGTAGTGGCGGTGCAGATGGCCGGAAGAAGCCTTCCGGCATATAATAATTTTATAGTTGGCCCATTGGTCAATATGTGTATATTAGTAGCTGCAATGACAGCAGGGATTGGAGGTGGGATAGCAATTGCCGTGTTATCTCCCTTTACATCACTTATAAACAACCATGCTCCACTGGCAGCCGCACTACTTTTGTATGCTCCCGTAATATCGGTAGCAAACCTTATATTGGTAATAGTATTTTACTTTCTATATAACAAAAACAAATATGCAGGTGTTATTCTAGCTTCTATTTTGAAGTTTGGATTTTTGTACGGTTCTATTAATTTATTCCTTGGTATATTTGAATTTCCTAAGTTTGCTCAAAAACTTTTGGGTATGTTCAGTTGGCCGCAGCTTGTAACAGCCTTGATAGGAGGATTCATTGCAATACCGGTAATTACCAGCTTGAGGAAGGCAAAAATTAATTAGTATAAAGAAATTATTGGGCTGTACCTTTGAAGAGAGACGATTTCAAGGGTACAGCTTTTTCTTTACATGTATAAATTGGCTTGGTGTAAAATGTGCAAATTGGATGTTTTTCTATAATAAATTATGCCTTATAATAAAATTGGATGGTACCAATTTTAAAATTACTTATTACCAGTTATTTACATAAAACATATTGTTAGTTTAAAGGGAGAAGGAAAAATGGATATTACAATAAACAGAGAATCAAAAACTCCTATATACTTGCAGATAAAAAAACAGATAGAGCATCAAATTGTAGTTGGCAAGCTGCCTTCAAATTTTATATTACCTGCTGAAAGGACACTGAGCATGAAACTTGGTGTAAACAGAAGTACAGTTGTTAAAGCGTATATGGAGCTTAAAGCTGACGGTCTGGTCGAATCACGAATAGGTAGTGGAACAGTAGTTCTGGCGTCACTGACAAAGGATGTTACTCAAGAGAAAATGTACATACCGCCAGTGAGGTGGGGACAGTTTGAAAGCAAAAGAGCTGCAAGAGCAGGGGAGCAAACAATAAATAATATATTATCAGTATTTGAAAAAGAAAGAATTATATCTTTTGCATCAGGTATTTCTTCAGAAGACGCTTGTGATATTAATCTCATGAAAAATTTGAACCTTCAGATAATAGAAAAATATAGAGAAAAGCTGTTTATGCCCACTCCCGTTGATGGAAGCACTGAGCTGAAAACCGCAATTAAGGCATATATTCAGGGAAATGGTATTAATGCAGGAACAAAACAAATAATGGTTACATCAGGCTCACAGCAATCTATAGAGTTCTTTGCACGTACGATTATAGATTCGGGAGACGTAGTTCTGGTGGAGGAACCTACTTATATAGGTGCCATACAAGCGTTTGAAAGTTATGATGCAAAGATTATAGGAATACCAATGGATGATGAGGGAATACGGCTGGATATTCTGGAATCCTGTCTTATAAAGTACAGACCGAAATTTCTATATACTCAGCCCAATTTTCATAACCCAACGGGAGTATCCATGAGCTTAGAAAGAAGAAAAGGGCTTCTGAAACTAGCATATTATTATAATTTGCCAATTCTTGAGGATGATCCATATGGTGAGCTATATTACAGTGGCAATCCGTTACCATCTCTGAAAAGCTTGGACAATAACGACTATGTAGTTTACCTTAGCTCATTTTCAAAAACAATTTCATTCAGTCTAAGAGTAGGTTTTGTTGTGGCAAGTGAGAATATTATAAGTCGGTTTATTCAGTTTAAACAGATTACTGATATACAGACAAGTACACTTTCGCAGCTTACAATTAATGAATTTTTAAATGGTGGACATATGGGGCCTCATTTAGATTATTTAAGAAAAATATATAAAAACAAAAGGGATTTGATGCTAAATGAACTAAACAAAGGTAACTTGGACGGTATGGAAATAACCGTCCCGAATGGAGGATATTTTATTTGGCTCAGGCTTCCTGATTATATACGCATGAATGAGTTTGTCAAAGGCTTAGCCGACAAAGGGGTTGTGGTAATGCTGGGGGATATATTTTATCCGGGTTATAGTATTAATGGCAACTATATAAGGCTTAATTTTTCCTATCCCAGTGAAAAGTACATAAAAGAGGGTGTTTCTATTTTAAAGAACTGCATAAAGCAGTACTCCACAGCCAGTTTAAAAAAGAAATATGAATTTAAAGCAGAGATTAATCCATTTATATAAAATTCTTGCTATGAAGGAGGGAATTTCATGCTAAAAGATACATTTGCAAGGAGAGCTCTTACACTTAAATCATCTGAAGTAAGAGAGCTTCTGAAATTAACGGATTCGGAGGATATTATATCCTTTGGGGGTGGTCTCCCGGCGGAGGAGACATTTCCTGTTGAAGAAATGAAAATACTATGTAATGAGGTATTATCAGAAAATGGGGCAAAAACAATGCAATATGCAGTATCAGAAGGATATGACGAACTGCATAAAATTATTGCAGAGCTGATGGGCGAAAAGGGAATTACTGTGGAGCCTTGCGATATTCTGATAACATCAGGCTCACAGCAGGGTTTAGATCTTACTGCTAAGGTTTTTCTGGATGAGGGAGATGTTGTTCTCTGTGAAAGTCCTACTTATTTATCTGCCATAAATGCATTTAATCCATGCTACCCCGAATATATGGAAATTGAAATGGATGAAGAAGGTTTAATTATTGAGGATTTAAAGAAGAAGCTGAACAAAAACAAAAACATAAAAATTTTGTACACTATACCTGACTACCAAAACCCAACGGGAAGGCGAATGAGTCTGGAGCGTCGTAAAGCTCTTATGGATGTTGCCAGTAATTATGACCTGATTATAGTTGAAGACAATCCCTATAGTGAACTTTGCTTTGACGGAAATAACTTTCCTCCTTTAAAAAGCTTTGATACTGAGGGAAGAGTAATATACCTGAGTACTTTCTCAAAAACAGTTTGTCCCGGCTTCAGGGTTGGGTGGGTGAGTGCATCGAAAGAAATATTAAAAAAATATATTCTTCTAAAACAGGGGACAGACCTGCATACTAACTTCTTTACGCAAATGCTTATTGCACGTTATATAGAAAAATACGATATTAAAGCTCATATAAAAGATAATATATTAATTTATAAAAAGAGAAAAGATACAATGCTAGATTCTATAAAGAGATATTTTCCGGAGGGAATATCCTACACAGACCCCCAGGGGGGAATGTTTTTGTGGGTGACTTTACCTCAAATGATATCGAGCAGAGAGCTTCTGGTTAATGCAATGAAAAGAGGAGTGGCATTTGTACAGGGGAGTGCTTTTTATCCGGGAGGGGGACACGAAAATACAATGAGACTCAACTTTTCGGGTCTTACAGAGGAGAAAATTACTAAGGGAGTTAAAATATTGGGAGAGCTTCTTACGGAGGAACTAAAGAAATAATAGTTTCATACATTATAATAAACCATCAAAATAGTTGAGGTATATTATGATTTATATGGATAATGCTGCTACTTCCTTTCCAAAACCTGATGCTGTATATAGCGAAATGGATAAATGTCTGAGAACTTATTGTGCCAATCCGGGCAGAGGGAGTCATACAATGTCTATTGCCAGTGCTACAACTGTGAATACTACTCGTGAACGTATAGCAAAGCTGCTGAAAATAGAGGATAGTCTGAACATTAGTTTTACCAAAAATGCAACAGAGGCTTTAAACATAGCAATTTGCGGAAGCCTTTCATCGGGGGACCATGTTATTACAACTTGTATGGAGCATAATTCGGTGATACGACCCTTAAAAACCCTTGAAAAATACGGTGGAGTTAAGCTGACTATTGTTGGTGCTGACAGTCTTGGACGTGTTGATCCGCAGGATATAAGAAAAAGTATAAATAAGAGAACAAAATTGATTGTGTGTACGCTTTCATCAAACGTTAACGGTATAATCATGCCCGTTGAAGAGATTGGAAAAATAGCACGGAATAATGGCATAAATTATTTGCTGGATGCATCGCAGGGATTGGGAAGTATAGAGTTTGACATAAACCGGATTCATGCGGATATGATTGCATTTCCCGGACATAAAGGTCTTCTGGGTCCTCAGGGAACTGGCGGCTTATATGTGTCACCTAAAATAAGGATGAGGCCGTTAATGAGAGGCGGTACAGGCAGTAGTTCAGAACTGCTGTATCAGCCTGAAATAATGCCCGACAAACTTGAAAGCGGAACTTTAAACACACCGGGTATAGCAGGGCTTGGGGCAGGAGTGGAGTTTATTCAAAAAAATGGTATTGATAAAATTCGTAAAAAAAAGGATGAACTAACTGTCAGACTTTTTAATGGCATAAGTCGTATTAATAATATAAAGATATTCAGTCCAGAAAGTGCTGAAGAAAACAGTGGGATAGTGGCATTTAACTTTGAGGGAGTGGATTCTTCAGAAGTCAGTTATCTGCTTGACAAGCAGTATAAAATTGAATGCAGAGCAGGTCTCCACTGTGCTCCGTTGGCACATTCACATTTTAAGACAGTAAATTCCGGAATTGTCAGATTAAGTGTAGGCTGTTTTAATACAAATGATGAAGTTGACTTTGTAATACAATCAATAAATTTGATTGCAAAAGGTTATCGAAATTAATGAAATTGATTCAAATATTAAAAAAATTAATAATTGAATCAAAATAATTAAATTTTTATAGACAAAAGTATATATATAGGTGTATAATTTACCTATAATAAAGACGGAGGGATAAAGTATATGGATGATAAAACTAAAAGGATTATAACCATAATAGTAGCAATATTTTTGCTGATAACGGCGGTTAGTATAGTCGGATTCATACTAAAACAATTAATACCATTAGCAATTCTTGTTATTGCTGGATATATAGTATATAGATTAGTTGCTAAGAAGGGTAAACATTATTAACCTTGTGTATTTTAATTAAGGTACTACTCAAACTTTAGCCTTGGTTTTAACTAAAGGCTATTTTTTTTGCTATAAAATGCCGATATATTAACTGGAGTATTCAGGATAAGGCGGTCTTAAAATGATACAAAAAGTTTTGAGAATTCATCCGGTTACTAGGGTTCGCATAAATAAAAACAGGACAACTACTAACGTTAAAACAAAGCGAAAGAGTAATGCAAATTTCAAAATTACATTAAAATTAGTTAATAAGAAGTTGAACAACATTAGAATACATTTATTTCCAGTGACAATTGTGGCCTTTCTTGTGGTATACTAGTATTTCATACAAGACTTGAAGGGATGAATATTATGGTAGAATTCTGCAAGTGTGGGTCAATGATTATTAATGGAAGTTGCAGTAACAAACATTGTAGTACAAATTTGGGTAAGCTTTTACAAGCAAAGGCCAAAAAAGCAGGGCGTGCTAAAGCCACAGCAACTGCTGCTGTAATGAGTACAACGCCAAAGGTTAGCAAAGTACCAAAAGCTTCCAAGTGTATTACGTATCATATAAGTGAATTACAACCAAAAGAAGAATAAAAAAAACCGGATTGCAAATATGCATTCCGGTTTTTTTTATTAGGATATAAATTAATATTTTTTAGTATTTACATTCTAAATTTAGTATGCTATAATTAATTTCGCGTTATCGGGATGTAGCTCAGTTTGGCTAGAGTGCTTGCTTGGGGTGCAAGAGGTCGCGTGTTCAAGTCACGTCATTCCGACCATAGTAAATAAGCGGCTTTCAGAAATTGAAAGCCGCTTATTTTTTATAAAAATTACGAAAGTTTTACGAAGATTATTTATTTATCGCAAAAAAATAAGCCTTTCGGCTTATTTAATTTTTCTAAATTTATTGATTTGTATGACTTTTGATTTTTCTCTTTCTACTGATTTCACCTTGATTTTTTCCATTTCATCATCTAGACCTTTAAATACATCATCAATTTTGATCGCAGTCGTTTTTGTATCACTTAACATAGTCCCATATATATCTAATGTGGTCGTTGATTCGTCATGTCCAAGAGCCTCCTGAAGTTCTTTGAGATTCACCCTGCCTTTACTCATGTGTACAAATGTGGTTTATACTCTGTCCTGTAATTGTACCAGAGCTCTTGAAAATGAAGTTAATCTTCTGTTTTTTCTTTGTGCCGAATTCATCCATGGAGTTCCTGTTCATCAGGTTCTTGAGAGTGCCGGTTAATCGTTCAGCAGCTTCGGCCATAAACTTCATGTCCATAGGTGTGTTAATACTCTTGGATACACGTTTCAAAGTCTCTTCCGAAAGTACAGAATCTATTATTTTCTCAACCTCAAGTTCAATTTGCTGCCGCTTGACTGCTAGTTGCTGCTTATTTATTTGGGCAAGAGATTCAATTTCAGTTATTATTTGGACTTTTTGCTCAGTTTCATCATTTACTGTTATAACCGGTGATTGAAGCAGGGGATTAACAGGCAAAAGTTCCGTTTCGAGCGGACTGGGTTCAAAGATATCTATAGAAATCTCCTCTGTTTTTGCAGGTGATTTTATAATTTTGCGAGATTGTTTTGCTACCATAATAACACCACCTTCTTTCGGGCAAGAAAAAAGCACCTTTATAGGTGCCTTAAGTAAAAAACTATATTTTAATAACTAATCTGGATATATAAAATATTAATACTATAAAAGATATAACCGTAAGTGATATAGTTGAAATTCTCAAAATTAAATTTATGCTCCAAGGAGTCATCTTTTTATATTCACTTGCTAACCAAACTGGTAATTCAGAATCATCTATCTTAAATTCACTAATCCAAGTTTTTAAAAGTTTAAGATAATGTGATTGCCAATATTTATAACTTATTTGAATCATTTGCAAAACAATGCCTAGAACAAACAATAAAGTAAATACGATTGTATTTATTAAGCTTGCCTTAAATACATTTATGTTATTTGAAAGCATAACAGAAACAATTAAAGTAAAAAATCCATAATAAGACAATACCAAGGTTATTTGTATTTGCTCTATAGTTCTTAAATCTTCTCTAACTTCTGATATCAAGGCTAATTTCAAATCTTTTTCCATAAATTATTCCTCCTTTTATCAAGCTAATTCTATAAAAGGAATTATATTCCTGCAATAATATGCAAATTATTTTAAATTTGGACGTCTATCTATAAATTTCTGATAAGCAATAAAACGGGCTTGCCTATAAAATATTTTCATATGCGGAGCTGATTTATTCGCATTATTAATAACCGTGACCTTTGAAAACTTCATGAGTTCAACAATATCTTTGGTTATGAGTGGCTTCTTATCTTTCTTGAGCATTCCACTTTGATAATCAATAAAAGGGATAAGTCGTATCAATGATAGTGTTTCAGCACCCGTAAGTCGAAACGAGATCTTGTTCAAAGCTTCGGGATAGACCTTAATAAAATCATTCTCTGGTTTCCAAAGAAAATGACCTTCCGGGGTAGTATCAACATCTTCATCCTCAGATTCTTCTTGATAATTTGGGGATGATGTATTGATAACTTCGAATTTTGATTGTCTCTTTGATTTATCTTCTCCTGTTCTTAACTTATCGTTGATTCCAAAATAAACCCCGGACATGTCTATCCCTTGATTTCTTAGTCGGGTTCCAGTATTTGAATATTCTGAAAGTATTTTGTCTTTATTAGATAGAGCATCATTTACAGATTCACTCAAAATAATCACCACCAAAAGGTACACAAAATAAGAATAGGTAAACTGTGCTTTACATATTTTTTTCTGGAATATGCTATTTGCAAGCGGTTGAAGGCTGCTTTTTATATCTAAATATGGTATTATAAATTTACAATACCATATAGGCAAACAGCAATTTGAGGAGGTCTATTGATGAATGTTTTATTGATAAACTGTAGCCCTGTAAAAAATGGTGCCACAGCCGAAATAATAAACGTAGTCAACTCATTATTGGAAGCAAAATTTGATATTAGAAACATTTGTATTGATGACTATGAAATAAAGTTTTGTAAAGGATGCCGGGTATGTCATAAAACAGCAGAATGCATACAAAATGATGATGCTCTAAATGTCGTCAAAGAATTTTGTTGGGCTGATATTATTATTTCAGTAGCACCTTCTTATTGGGCCGATATCCCGGGACAATTTAAATCATTTATAGACAGATGCACCCCTTGGTGTAATACACACGAGCCACATGCAATAATTGGTCATGGGAAAAAGGGATATAGTATTGCATTGAGAACGGGACCGAGTATAAAGGAGTGTAATAGAATAATAGAAAGCATAGAACACTTTTATGGACACTTAGAAATAGTACCAAAGAATAGTTTGGGACTCTGTTCTATCGAGTATAAAGGTGATATTGAAAACAGAAAAAACCAAATAGAAAAATTCTGTAATATAATCATGAATGATTAACTCTAAAAATTTCAAGTGCTTGAACTCAAGAAAATCCGTTCTGTTTATAAATCTTTTTTCCACTGTTAATTCAGGTAAGATAGACGTTTTCAGATTTTATTAGAAAACGTCTGTCTTTATTTTTTACCCATATTTTACCCTTATTCTGAATTTTCACATTTCCTCATGCGATTTTTGTTTAATTGAAAGCTTAGAAGATTTACATAACTTTCATTTTCTGTTGACTCCATCGTTGCGTCGTACTTTATAATGGTTATAGAAAATGGTTACGGAGGCAAAATATGAGCGAACTTATAAAAATACGTGAAATGTCAATAAAATATGATATTTCTGCACGTGCATTGAAGTATTATGAAGATATGGGGCTGATATCCAGCACCCGAAGTGAAGATTATGCCTATAGAATGTATGATGAGGCTGCCGTAAAACGGTTGGAGCAGATATTGACGTTGCGAAAACTGAACATAAGCATAAAAGATATCCGGCGTATATTTGACGCACCGGATTCTGAGGTAGTACTGGAGGTTATGGGGAACAAAGTTGATGTCATTGACGAAGAGGTATCGCTTCTGCACGAGTTGAAGTCTATTGTGTTGGAATTTATAAAGCAAATCAAAAAATCCGATTTTGCGAAGGATGCGGATGTGAAGCTGCTTTACGAAAAGGCTCAAGAGATTTAAGGACATCTTGTAAATGTTGATTACAACGGCAAGCCGGCGAATGTGAATCGTTTGATGGAAATAACCGAAAAACTCAATAAGAAAATCCCGGATGTAATGATTATGAGAATACCGAAATTTTTGGCACTGACATCACAGTATCAAAATTTTGATGAATTGTTTAATGAAGACTGTTTAATGTTTTGGATTGGTAAGCATAAAAATTTGAAAAAAATGCTATTTTTGATTGCGCCGATTTTTTGTGCAGAAGAAACGACGGAAAATTCAGATGGCTATATAGTGTACATGAGTGTGTCAACGAACTTGATACCGCTCCGTAAGAAGTCACTGAGTTAAAAGGCGGTTTGTATGCTTCTGCCGTATGCATTGACGGTGATGATGACAGCATTATGAAAGTTGAAAGCAAAATCTTAAATTGGTTGAAAAAAACGAATTTTATGCTTGACGAAGAACGGGACATCATGGGGAACATGACCTATAATGACGATGAAATAAAAAAAGGCCTCGGCTATGAACAGCTACAAAGATATGTACCTATAAAACTAAAGGAAGAAAAGATAGATTTGGAGGCTTAATCAATTGAAAACGATGTTAAGCATTATGAAAAAGCGAAAAAACGGTATTTCCGAGGATATATTGCCTATATTTAAAAGCATTGTGCAAACATACAGCGGAAACGAGTGCGATAACAGGTTTATGGAAGCAATGGGGGAACATCTTACCGAAAAGCAGCGCTTTACGCTCTGGGAACAACATGGGGGCTGTCTGGGTACCGGGCACGATAAAGTCCGTAAAGCGTTTGCGATGGAACACGCAGATAAACCTCTTTGCGTAAGACTGGAACTCTACTTAGACACTTTCATAAAGGATTATACCGGAAAGACACGCAACATCACTTTGGACGAAGAAACTAATACCATAACGATAACATTTGCCTGTGATGAGTGTTACAGACATACACTTAATGGAAAACTCACAGCACCGTTTATGTTATATTATGAAAGTTGTGCGGGAGGGCGCATGTATGCTTTAGAAAAAACACTGGGAATAAAACTCAAAATTAATTCAATGGACATACCCCAGAGCGGAGTAAGCAAAGAAAGTCCCTGCATTTATACGTTTAATATAGTGGGATAACACAATTGATGAAATTGTACCTATTTTGACCTAATGACACATAAAAACAGCTTTCAATATTTTGAAAGCTGTTTTTATGTGTAAATTTAATTAATTGCTTTTTAGCACTTTTGTGACACTCTAAATTTAATGTTTTGCCTTTAAAAATCAAAGCAAAAATTAAGTAAGCTTTCTTTCCTTTATCTTATCAAAATATTTCTTAGTTTCCGCTGCAACAACACCATTAAGTGCTATCAGAGCAATCAGGTTTGGAAAGGCCATCAAGCCGTTGAAAATATCTGATATATTCCAAACAATCTCTATTGTCATAAAGGGGCCTGCGAAAACAGCCAGAATGTACAGCCAACGGAAAACCTTAACTGCTTTCATATTACCGTTTGTCAGATATTCCATGCAACGTTCACTGTAGTAGTTCCAACCGATAATTGTTGTAAAGGCAAAGAACACGAGGCTTATCATAAGGATAAAGGAACCCAGCGTAGGTGCAAAACCAAATCCTTCTTTAAAGGCGTTCTGTGTTACAGCGGCACCTTTAAGTCCTATGTTCCATGAACCTGTAGTTATAATACAGAGACCAGTCATTGTACAGATTATAATTGTATCAATAAAAGTACCTGTCATTGAAACCAGACCCTGACGTACAGGTTCCTGAGTCTTAGCAGCAGCAGCAGCAATAGGGGCGCTTCCTAAACCGGATTCGTTTGAGAATATACCGCGGGCAATACCCATTCTCATGGAATTAAGCATTGAACTTATACCAACACCAATTGCTCCGCCACCCACGGCTTTGAGTCCGAAGGCACCTTCAAAAACCTGAACAAAAGCATCGGGAATTGCCTTTACATTTGCAAAAAGAACTATGAGTGTAGCTATAACATAAGAAATTGCCATAAAAGGGACAATGATTTCCGATACGCTTGCTATTCTTTTTATTCCGCCAATAATAACTAATCCTACACACAAAGTAACGATAACAGCAGTTAATACTATTGCTAATGAATAACTTTTTCCCATAATAGATATTGTATGAAGATTATTGGGATCAAAATAATTACGTACTGCATCAGAAATACCATTAATCTGCACAAAGGTTCCGATACCCATAAGTCCGGCAGCGACTCCGAAAAATGAGAAAGTCTTAGCAAGCCACCCCCATCTTTTGCCCATACCATTTCGTATGTAGTAGAATGGACCGCCTAAAACATGTCCGTTTTCGTCAATGGTACGATATTTTATAGCCAGAAGTCCTTCTGTATACTTAGTAGCCATTCCGAAAAATGCTGCAATCCACATCCAGAATAAAGCGCCGGGACCGCCGGCAACGATTGCAGTTGCAACACCTACTATATTTCCTGTACCGATTGTGGCAGATAGTGCCGTACAAAGTGCACCGAAGCTGGATACTTCACCTTTACCGCCTTCTTCATTTTTAACCATATACTTCAGAGCACGGGGCAGATGTCTGACTTGCAGCATACCGGTTCTTACTGTGAGTAAAATTCCAACGAGCAGAACTAAGATAATTAATGGTAATCCCCAAACAATACCGTCAAACCAAGTAATAAAATTGCTGATCTTTTCAAAAGAAAAGAAACTGATGATTTTGTCTAACATTATTTTTAACCTATCCTTTCTTGAAATTTTTGAAAAACAAAAAAGCCAAAACGAATGTTTTGGCTCTCCAAGAGAAAGACGTTAAGCTATAAAGCTCTGTCCTTTTGCCTGAGAGACCGGCAATGAAAAAACCATTGCCTTGCACCTTCGGCGCCCATTCCTGGGACTCTCCAGAGAGCTGTAAATGCATAAAAAGTCGAATTTATGCATTTACACGCATAAATAATTTATCACATCTTTGAGAATAGTGCAATTATGAAATTGCATTTTGAAAGGAATTTGAGTATAAATATAACCTGGTATATAATAAAAATACACTTACATTTTGATTAACTTGAGAAAATATTTATAATGAAATGGCTTAAGAAGGGGATTTTAAAATGAACGCAATATTTGTGGGACTTGGAGGATTCATTGGGGCAGCATCAAGATATTATATATCAACTTTAATAAATAAGATTAATACAAGTGGTTTTCCTATAGCAACACTAATTATTAACATACTGGGTTCTTTTTTGATAGGATTATTAACACAGCTGCTTGTGGGTTTGTGTCCTGATAACAAAAAATTACAGTTATTTTTAACTACAGGTATTTTAGGAGGGTTTACAACATTTTCAACCTTTAGTCTGGAAACTGTTAACCTTTTTCAGGATGGAAAAGCAGTTTTTGGTGTAGCAAATATTATTTTAAGCATAGCATTTTGCCTTATGGGTGTTGTATTAGGCAAAATGCTTGCTAAAACAATTGTAAATATGTAGTTTTTTATAGAATGGGTTTTACAGCAGTTTCAAGGACTTTTCCCACTGAATCATTTATTACGAGGTCAGCTCTTGAATCATAGGGCGTGGTGCTTTTATTAACAAGAACCAGTTTTTTCCCTCTAAAGTAATCAATAAGTCCTGCTGCAGGATATACAACCAGTGAAGTTCCGCCAATAATAAGAACATCGGCAGTTCTTATTGAATTTATGGCACCGCTTACCACGTCATTATCCAAAGACTCCTCATACAGTACCACATCAGGCTTGATAACACTGTTGCATTTAACACAACGGGGAATAGCTTTTGCATTAAGTATATAATCCAAATCGTAAAAGCTTCTGCATTTAGTACAATAATTTCTGTGAACCGAGCCGTGCAGCTCAAAAACTTTTTTGCTGCCGGCCAGTTGGTGAAGACCATCTATATTCTGTGTTACAACAGCTTTAAGTCTGCCGGCTTCCTCAAGTTTTGCCAGAGCTATATGTCCTGAATTTGGTTTAGCCTCTTTACATATCATTTTAGTTGTATAATATTTGAAAAACTCGTCGGTATGCGAAACAAAAAAACTGTGTGAAAGCATTGTTTCAGGTGAGTACTTTGTGCCGCCGGCTGTCATATAAAGGCCGTTTTCAGACCGGAAATCAGGTATGCCTGACTCGGTACTCATTCCTGCTCCTCCGAAAAATACAATGCTGTCAGCATTTCTTATAATATCTGTCAATATATCAATATTCATAAAAACATCTCCGTCAATGATTATATGATTATTATTACATATTTTTCTAAATAATCAAAGGTTATCAGATAAAATAAACAGAACAAATGTTCTTGATTTATTGAAGAAACCTGTATATAATAGAAATTGATAAACCCTTAGGGAACCTATTACGGAGGAAGAAGGATGCCTAACCTTTTCAATGATTTGTATGTGAGAGAAATTAAACTAAGAGAAGATATTTCGTCCAATGAAAGCTATGTTTTTTCTTTACCTGTTGTCAGGAATCTTGGACCTTTGAGTATAAATAAGAAAGTAACCTTTTTTGTAGGTGAAAACGGTACCGGAAAATCAACTTTACTAGAGGCTATTGCCGTAAATTTAGGGTTTAATCCTGAGGGTGGCACAAAAAATTTTAATTTTTCTTCAGTAGAAACACATTCTACGTTATATAAAAATCTCATTGTTGCAAAGGGTGTAAAAAGACCGAAAGATGGTTTTTTTCTAAGAGCTGAAAGCTTCTATAATGTTGCAAGTGAGATTGACAGGCTTGATAAGGCTGCACCAAACCCATTCATACATATATATGGAGGAAAATCTCTGCACGATCAGTCCCATGGAGAAAGCTTCATGTCACTGATATTGAACAGGTTTGGAGGGAACAGCCTGTATGTACTTGATGAACCTGAAGCTGCACTGTCCCCGACCAGACAGATGACACTACTGGTTCGTATAAATGAGCTTGTCAAACAAAACTGTCAGTTTATTATAGCTACCCATTCGCCTATTCTATTGGCTTATCCAGATGCAGATATTTTCACAATAGATGAGAATGGGATTAAGTTGACTCAGTATGAGGAAACTGAGCATTATATTGTAACCAGACAATTTCTTAACAATCCTCAAAAAATGCTCAGGTATTTATTTGATTCTGATTAATCAGTGCTATATCAGAACTCTTCACGGCGTCTTTGCTTTCTTAGTTCACAGCGTTTTCTGGCGGCTTCCCATTCTGCTTTCTCTTCTTCTGTTTCCAGGATTATTCCCGGAGCGGGAACAGGAAGGTCATTATTATCCAATGCAACGAGAACCAGATATGCTCTGTTTATCATGCGACGTGTTCCGTTGAGTTCTTCCACAAAGGTATCTACTCTTACTTCCATTGACGTATTTCCTACATAAGTAATCTGACCCAGTAAAAATATAGTACTATTTACGTAAGCAGGTGCTTTGAATTGTAAATTGTCTATGGATGCTGTAGTTACATTACAGCCGGAATGCCTTCTGGCAACAACAGCTGCAACAACGTCAATCCACTCCATAAGCTTGCCGCCAAAAAGACGGTTAAACCCGTTTATATGTTCAGGCATTAGTATTTGAATTTGCTCAGTTCTGGAATCAGATACCTTTTTGCTAATTGATTTATCCATGATAATCAGCCTCCTGTGCTATGTCTATTATTATTAATATTAATCAATATCTTTTGTTTAACATTATAACTTATATAAGCAAACATAGTATTGGCATAATTCATTAAAATTACCTTTGTGTGATATAATTTATCATTAGTTTTTTTCTGAAAAGGGTGGTTTCAAATCAAGAAAACTATGGTATAACATTATTAATATATTATTATTTTAAAAAACAGGAGGTAACTTCAATTGAGTAACTTAAAGGGAACTAAGACAGAAGCAAACCTTATGGCTGCATTTGCAGGGGAATCACAGGCAAGAAACAAGTATACATATTATGCATCGAAAGCAAAAAAAGAGGGATATGAGCAAATAGCAGCATTGTTTACGGAAACAGCAAATAATGAAAAAGAGCATGCTAAAATATGGTTTAAACTTCTACATGATGGTATAGGCGATACTGCATCCAATCTCAAGGATGCTGCAAGCGGCGAGCATTATGAATGGACCGATATGTATGCGCAATTTGCAAAAGAGGCAAAAGAAGAAGGTTTTGATAAAATAGCTTATCTTTTTGAAGCTGTAGCAGAAATTGAAAAAGAGCATGAGGAGAGATATCTGGCTCTTTTAAAGAATGTTGAAGGTAATGCAGTATTTATTAAAGATGAAAAAGTAATATGGCAGTGCGCAAACTGCGGACACATTCACGTAGGAGAAACAGCTCCTCAAGTATGTCCTGTATGCGACCATCCTCAAGCATACTTCCAGATTCTTGCAAAAAATTATTAATTAGCATTAATTACTACCTTAAACAATTAATATTAAAATAATAATGGTGAAAAATAAGTAATAAATACTTCGAGGTGATTTTATTTTGAAACGTATTTTATCTTATTTATTAGCTATTGCATTATTGCTGCCGGGCTTTATAAACTACAAAGGTTTAAAGGACGGGAGTATAGATGTGACAAATAGGCAAAGCAACTTCCAAGCACAAAATGACGGAGGAATAGAAATTGTTGCTAGAAGACCGTATATCAAACGAGGAGAAATAGGGGTACTTGCAATAAAGGTTGCACCAGGCTCAAATTGCAGAATTATTGCATCCTATAAAATCAACGGGAGAGATTACTCATCTGTAAGAAATTTGGTTGCAGGTAAGGATGGAAATCTTTTATGTACTTGGAAGGTAGACGAGAAAACGGATACCGGGACATATAATATAGACATTACCTGCGGTGCAAGCAGTGTTGTTACCACTTATAGCGTACAATAATAACAAAAGGCTTCATTTTGCTGAGGTTAAATCGGCTTTATGAAGCCTTTTTGTTATTAATTTTACCTGAGTTCATAAAAACGGTATAATTGATATAGACTATAAAAATTATTAGGAAGTAAAAATATGAAACTAATAGATTTATCTCGTGATATATTTAACAATATGCCTGTTTATCCCGGGGACGCTTGTGTGAAAGTGTGCCATACCCATAAATTTTCCCAAGAACAGTATAATAATCATTGGATTGAAACAGGAATGCACGTTGGAACTCATGTTGATGGGGCAATGCACTTGACTGATGTTTATGAATACATATGTGACTATCCTTTGGAAAGATTTTATGGCCCTGCATGCCTAATACATACCTTTGGTAAAAGCGTTTTAGAAGCAGAAAACAGCCATTTGCAAACTATGCGGGGAAAGAGTATAGTATTGATTCATACCGGGATGGATAGATTTTACGGACAGGATATCTATTATAGTAATCACCCCGTGCTTGACCTGTCATTTTGCAGAATGCTGGTAAACCAAGGGGTTAAATTGGTGGGAATGGATTCACCTTCACCTGACAAATTCCCTTATGAAATGCACAAATACTTGCTGGGCAACGGTGTTCTGCTGCTGGAAAATCTAACTAATCTGGACAAAATCCCGTCAGGATCTGATTTTGAATTAATGGCATTTCCTTTAAAGATTAGGGCTGATTCCTGTATGGTGAGGGCTGTTGCTAAAATACTTGTTTAGAATATTAAATATTTACATATTAGAGGTGTTTTTTAAAAAAATGTATTACGTTTATGTTTTACAATGTGCTGACAAGACACTGTATACAGGGTATACGAATGATTTGCAAAAAAGAATTAAAGTGCATAATCTGGGCAAGGGAGCAAAATATACAAGAGCAAGACTTCCTGTGACTCTTGTGTATTACGAAGAGGTGGAAACTAAATCTATAGCGTTATCAAGAGAACACGGCATCAAAAAAATGACCAGAAAGCAAAAAGAAATATTAATTTCAACACAAAATGATTTACTAGAAGTATTTTAACAAAAATAAAAACCGTTTGAATAATCAAACGGTTTTTTGGTGCGCCATCACGGGGTCGAACCGGGGACACCCTGATTAAGAGTCAGGTGCTCTACCAACTGAGCTAATGGCGCATACTTAATATTCAAGGGCTTACCTCGCCCGAACACTTTTATATTATAAGAGCAATATTTGATAATGTCAACAACAAAATATTTATTTATCTGAAAAAAATGTAGAATTCTTATTGTTGGTTCTTGGGAACAATATTTTATACTTTATAAAAAACAAAAACCGCTTAGCCTTAGAGATAAGCGGTTTTGTTTGGTGCGCCATCACGGGGTCGAACCGGGGACACCCTGATTAAGAGTCAGGTGCTCTACCAACTGAGCTAATGGCGCATATTTAATTTAAGGACTTGCCGTCCGAACACTTTTACATTATAAGAGCTGATAGTATTATTGTCAACACTTAATTTCAAAAAATATTATAAAATTTTCAATTAAATGCACGGTGCTTTTTGCTAATATTTATATATTAAGATATTTTTTATAATATTTATTGTAGGAAAAATAGATATTAGGTAAAATATACTATAGTGTAGAAATATTCACCTGCTGTTTGCGGGATTATAAAGATTGGACAAAAACATGAGAAGCTATAAAAATAATTCTGTACAGATGAATGATATAATTACAAAAACTATAAAATCTATTGAATCAGGTAAGAACGAGATTATTGAAATTGCTGAGAACTCAAGAAAGGAATGCAAAAGACTTGAAGATGAATTAGTAACACTAAAACAGCAGGTCTTTGAAATTGTCAGTGTAATCGAAAATCTGGAACATGACCTTAAACTAAGTAAAAAGAAACTATATGATGTAAATAAGGAATTTAACAGGCATAGTCAGAATGAGCTTGCCAAGGCTTACCAGACTGCAGATAATATAAGAGTTGAACTTGCGGTAAGGCGTGAACAGGAGACCTTTCTCATTAGAAGAAGAAACGACCTTGAAATAAGAATAAAGGAATGCCTGAAAACTCTGGAAAGGGCAGATAGCCTCATAGGACATGTGAGCATCGCTCTGGACTATCTTAGCGGAGATTTGCAAAATGCAGGGGAGCAGTTGGATAATTTGCAGCAGAGGCAGTTTCTCGGAATCAAGATTATAGAGGCTCAGGAGGAAGAACGCAAAAGAGTTGCCCGAGAAATTCACGATGGTCCTGCACAATCAATGTCAAATATTGTTATTAAAGCTGAGATTTGTGAGCGTCTGATGGATAAAGATGTTAATGAAGCAAGAAAAGAACTGCAGAACCTTAAAAAAGTTATGAGAGAAGGTCTTCAGGAGGTCAGAAAGATAATATATAACCTAAGACCTATGGCTCTTGATGATTTAGGGTTACTGCCGACTTTAGAGCGTTATGTAATTTCATTCAAAGAAGAAACGGGGATTGATGTTCAGCTCAGATCCAGAGCAATTAATGAAGAAATTAAGCCCGTCATATCACTTGCGGCTTTCAGAATTGTACAGGAATCCTTGAATAATGTACTAAAACACGCACAGGCAAAAAGAGTTTCAATTCTTTTGGAGCATGTCAACCAAAAATTAATTATCATCATTGCTGATAATGGTGTTGGATTTAACACTAAGAATGTTAAAACAATAGAGCCTGAAAGTACTGGCGGATTTGGCCTTTTTAGCATGAAAGAGAGGGTGACCCTGCTTGAAGGAGAGGTGGATATAGTATCACAGGTCGGAGTAGGAACTAAAATTACGATTCATATACCATTACTGGATGAAGGGGAGGACTCTCAGAAATGAATAAAATTAGGGTAATGATTGCAGATGACCATGCTATGGTTCGACAAGGATTAAAAACTATCCTTGAGTTGGAGGAAGATATTTGCGTGGTTTCGCAGGCATCTAATGGCGAGGAAGCTGTTGCCATGTCCAAAAAGATAAGGCCTGATATTATCCTGATGGATATAAATATGCCTGTTATAAATGGTCTTCAGGCCATTAAAATGTTAAAGCAGGAGCCTGTAAATTATAAAATAATTGTGTTGACGCTGCATCAGGACAGAGAATATCTGTTTAAGACATTACAGCTTGGATGTGAGGGTTATGTTTTAAAGGATGCGGAATCATCAGTGCTGATAGAGGCAATAAGAAGTGTTTACCATGACCAAACATACATACAGCCTAATATGACCGGCGAGCTTGTAAAGGAATTTAACAGAGTAACACTATATGAACAGGATAAATCTATTGCAAACAACCTGACCAATCGAGAAGTGGAAGTTTTAAAACTTATAGCAGAGGGAATGATTAATAAAGAAATTGCTAAAACCCTTTATATAAGCGAAAAAACTGTTAAAAACCATATATCAAACATATTCAAAAAGCTTGACGTTAATGATAGAACTCAGGCAGCCATATATGCATTCAAACATAATATAAAAGTATAAAAAGTATTGACACTTAGTTTGTCGACATAGTATTATATTAATAATTTCCAATAAAAACAGTGCAGTGAATGGGAATAGTAAACCGTACATAAGTCAGTAGAGAGCTGTCGGCTGGTGAAAGACAGAGGCTTTGAAGGTTGAAGCTCGCCCAAGAGCATTTTTGGCTGAAATAGAAATATGTAGGCTGAAACGGTTTTCACCGTTATATGATTTAAAGAGAATTTCTTTAATAAGGAATTAACTTGAGTGGTACCGCGGAAACATAGCTTTTCGTCTCATGATTACGAGACGGAAGGCTTTTTATTTTTTTAAACATTTTATGAATAGGGTTACAATTTAACTTGGAGGTGTTGGTTGTGGAGAAACTGATAGAGATTACGGTTGGTAGTTTACTAGATGATATGGCAAAGAGATATCCTGATCATGACTGTGCATTATACACAGACCGCCCATTCAGAAAAACTTATTCTGAATTCAACCAGCTTTGCAATAAAGTTGCAAAGAGTTTTCTGAAAATGGGGATTAAAAAGGGCGATCATATTGCTATTTGGGCAACAAACGTACCGGAATGGCTTGTTACACTGTTTGCTTCAGCAAAAATAGGTGCTGTTCTTGTAACGGTAAACACTAACTATAAAGTATTTGAGCTTGAATATTTGCTAAAACAATCGGATACAAATACATTGGTTCTTTTAGATGGTTTTAAAGATTCCAATTACATACAGATTATTAATGAACTTTGTCCTGAATTAAAGAACTCTGAAGCGGGTAATTTTCACAGCGAAAAGCTGCCGTATCTGAAAAATGTCATAAGTGTCAGTGCTGAGAAGCATCCGGGAATGTTCAACTGGGACGATATTATTGAATTTGGCAGAGATATTTCTGACGAAGAGCTTTATAACATCAGCAATAGTCTTGATTGCCACGATGTTATAAATATGCAGTACACTTCAGGAACTACAGGTTTTCCAAAGGGTGTAATGCTTACACATTATAACATTATAAATAATGGTATGTGCATAGGCGATTGTATGCATTTTACCTATGCAGATAAACTTTGTATTCCTGTTCCGTTTTTCCATTGCTTTGGATTGGTGCTTGCAATAATGGCCTGTGTAACACATGGAACAACTATGGTTCCTATTGATTATTATTCTCCGATAAAGGTAATGAATGCAATTCAGAGTGAGGGTTGTACGGCAGTGCATGGAGTACCTACAATGTACATAGCCATGCTTGAACATCCTGATTTTGGTAAATTTGATTTTTCTTCATTAAGAACCGGGATTATGTCAGGTTCACCATGTCCTATAAAAGTTATGGAAGCAGTTGTCGAAAAAATGAATATGAAGGATATTACTATTCCTTATGGTCAGACGGAGGCTTCTCCTGTGTGTACTCAAACAAGAATAGGTGACAGCCTTGAACTCAGGGTTTCGACTGTGGGTCGTTCTCTTCCGTTTATTGAATGTAAGATTGTTGATCCAGAAACAAATCAGGATCTTCCAGACGGTGTTCCCGGAGAATTTGTTGCCAGAGGCTACAATGTTATGAAGGGTTATTACAAGATGCCTGAAGCAACCGCACAGGCCATAGATGCTGACGGGTGGCTTCATACAGGAGATTTGGCAACAAGGGATGAAAATGGATACTACAAGATTACCGGAAGAATAAAGGATATGATTATCAGAGGCGGAGAAAACATTTATCCAAAGGAAATAGAAGAGTTTTTATACACTCTGCCGGAAATAAAGGATGTACAGGTAATTGGTGTTCCTTCTAAAGTATATGGAGAGGAAATAATGGCCTGTGTTATACTTAAAGAGGGTTGTAGCTTGACGGAAGAACAGGTTAAAGCAGCAGTAAAAGCTAATATGGCAAGGCATAAAACTCCTAAATTTGTTGGCTTTTTAGACAGTTTCCCAATGACTGCAAGCGGAAAGATTCAGAAGTACAAAATGAGGGAAAATGCTATTGCTCAATTGGGACTTGAAGATGAAGCAGCTATAGAGACTGCGTAATGTGTTGCCAATTGACTTAATCAATATTATAATAATATAGAAGTAATTAATTGCCAGTTTAATACTGGCAATTTTTTATATATGGGGGTTATTACTAAGGCTTCTGACTTTGTGGGTGCAATACTTTTTAAATACGGAGCCGTAAATATTGGAGGATTTATTTCAAATGAAAAATAATTATTTAAGTTCACTTGTGAGATATCTTGTGGAAAAGGACTATTACCACCTGATATCAGCTGATAATCAGATACCTGATTTATCTAATGGTATTGTAAGTATGATAAGAGAGATTCAAGGAACTTCTGTATTTGTTGAAATTATTGACGCAGACAGGTACACAATAGAGCAAATACGCAACATTATGTTAAATGGTGCTGCGATGCTGAATAATATTCAAGGTAGTAACGCATATATTTTCAAGGTTTTTTTGTTTGAAAATACAACTGATATGGATAAAGTCGAAATTATTAAGCAACATCAGATGGATATTACCTCGGAGAAGCGTTTTATGAAATGTATTTCTTTAAACATTTCGGAAAAACAGGTAGAGAAGTATTTCAGTGTTCCGGCTTTTGACGCCGGATTGGTAAAGTCTTTTAAAAGGTTTTTTTCAAAGGGCCTTGAAAAAAGAGAAACCGATTATAAGGATATAGAAGACATTATTGAGAACAGAAAAAAGGACTTTGAAATTCAGTTCAAGGCTAAAACACCATGGCTGACATATATTATTATCGCAATGAATGTACTTATGTATGGCTTGTTGCGGCTTGTAGCCATGAAAACAGGAACTTCTTATGAACAACAGCTGGAACCTTTTGGAGCCAAGGTAAATAATCTCATTATGGAAGGCCAGTATTGGAGATTTTTTACACCTATGTTTTTGCATGCTGATATTGTTCACTTGGCTGTAAACTGCTATTCCATCTATATTATAGGGGCTCAGGTGGAAAAAATATTCGGACGAGGCAGATTTTTGGCCATCTACTTTGTAGCGGGTCTCATTGGCTCAGCGGCAAGTTTTGCTTTCTCGCTAAATTCCTCTGTAGGGGCATCAGGTGCAATATTCGGTTTAGTGGGAGCCATGCTGTATTTCTCGTTACGACGTCCCGCTCTTTTAAAAAGCAGTTATGGTGTGAATCTTATTACTATGATTGTGATAAACCTTGCTTATGGGGTTATGAACAAAAGAATAGACAACCATGCACACATAGGCGGTTTGGTGGGAGGGTTCCTGACCACAGGAGCAGTGTATTCTTACCAAGAAAAAAATGGAAAAACCTTACTGAAAAAAGTCACATCAATTTTGCTTGCAGCAGTAATTGCTGTGGGATTGCTATTTTACGGTTTTAATAATGATATAAATGTTCTTTCGCCTAAGCTGGCTGCCTTGGAGGGCTTTGATACTCAGAATAACTGGCCGGAGTCGGAAAAAAAGGCAGAGGAAATTCTTGAGCTGAAGCTATCTGATAAAGATATAAAGACCAGAGTATTGTGGTCTTTAATCAGGGCTGAGGTAAATCAGGGAAAATTTGATGAGGGCATTAAGGATACAAAGGCTTTAGCTGAACTAAATCCTGCTGACGGACATTATCTCCTTGGATTCATATACTATAATACAAAAGACTTTGATAAAGCAAAGCAGGAGCTTGAGGAAGCCGAAAAAGCAGGCTCATCAAATACTGAAAATATTAAGGAATTGCTTTCAAATATTGAAAAACTCAAATAAGAAAGTAAAGTAAGAAAGGCATATTAACCAATAAAAATGTGGTTAATATGCCTTTAATTTATGTGTCATATCATTTCTGAAAAGTACCTGTGAAAGCTAAGGTCATTCGTAAGTTCGGGATGAAAGGATGTGGCCAGCATATTGTTCTGTCTGCATGCAACTATATTATCGTTTACACGCAGGATAACCTCCACCTGTGGGGCCACATCAACCACATAAGGCGCTCTGATAAAAACCAAGGGGATTTTTTCAGAAGAAAGAGCTGGAAGGGAAACTTCCGTAGTAAAGCTATCCAGTTGTCTACCATATCCATTTCTTACAACATTTATATCCATTACTTCCAGATGACGCCTAGGGTCATTTGTGATTTCCTTGGCAAGAATAATCATTCCTGCACAGGTTCCCCAGACTGGCATCCCTGACTTTATTCTTGCTTTTAAGGGCTCAGTAAGATTAAAATCACAAATAAGCTTACCTATTGCAGTGCTTTCACCACCGGGAATAATAAGTCCGTCTATTGCAGCAATGTCCTCTTTATATTTTACGCTACATGGGTCAACATCGGGTATTTTAGACAGTTTATCCAAATGCTCGGAAATGGCACCCTGCAAGCCTAATACACCTATTTTTTTCATTTTTAGTCCTTTCTGTAAGTTTACCAACCTCTGGAGGCATACAGGCTGTTGCCTGAAAGTTCTCTTACATCTATTGAATCCATTGCTGTACCCAATTCTTCAGAAACTTCTGCGATGATTTTAGGGTCGTTATAATAAGTAGTCGCCTTTACAATAGCCTGAGCTCTCTTTGCAGGGTCTGAGGATTTGAATATCCCTGAACCAACGAATACACCATCGCATCCAAGCTGCATCATTAATGCCGCATCTGACGGAGTTGCGATTCCGCCTGCTGCAAAGTTAATAACGGGAAGTTTACCGTTTTCATGAACATATAGTACAAGGTCGTATGGAGCTGCCAGTTCCTTTGCTATGGTCATAAGTTCCTGTTTGGATGCACTCTGAACCTTTCTGATTTCGTTTGTAACAGTTCTCATGTGTCGGACTGCTTCAACAACATTACCTGTGCCGGCTTCACCTTTTGTCCTTATCATGGATGCACCTTCGCCAATTCTTCTGAGAGCTTCTCCGAGATTTTTTGCACCGCATACAAAGGGAACCTTAAATGTATGCTTATCAATGTGAAATTCTTCATCGGCGGGGGTCAATACTTCGCTTTCATCAATATAGTCGACTGAAAGGGCTTCAAGTACCTGCGCTTCAACAAAATGTCCGATTCTAACCTTGGCCATAACAGGAATTGATACGGCGCTCTGTATATCTTTTATCATTTTGGGATCGGACATTCTTGCAACTCCTCCGGCTTTTCTTATGTCAGAAGGAACTCTTTCAAGAGCCATTACAGCAACGGCGCCTGCTTTTTGTGCAATTTCCGCTTCCTTCGCATTTACTACATCCATTATTACTCCGCCTTTGAGCATCTGTGCCAGATTTTTGTTTAATTCATATCTCTCATTCATAATACATACCCCTTTACTTTTATTTAAAATTAAAATATACTAATTGTACCGATACACTAGCGTGCATTTACGGCTAAATTTTGTATATTTTTACACAGAAAAAATTAATTGTCAATATGAATTTTAAAAAAATTAAATAATTAACTGGCGGACACGTAGTCAAAATAGAGTATATGGGGCTTGTGTCTGTTAGTTTGAAAGCAGAGGCTATATGAAAATTGTATCGATACAATTATTAAATGAGGAACAACCAAAATATTTACAGTTATTTAACAGTATCAAAGAACAGATTTCACAGGGGGAAATGAAACCTGGAGAGCGTCTTCCTGCAATAAGGAGCCTTGCTTCCCAATTGGGAGTGAATACCAGTACGGTAGTTAATGCATATAAACAGCTTGAGAGCAACAGCTATATAACAGCCAAAAAAGGTAGCGGATATTTTGTGTCCAATACCAAAACCGGAAAGGAAGATATAAATTTTTCCAGTGATTTGGGATTGTTCAAGGATACCTCTGTTATTAACTTTGCAAGTGCAACTCCGCACCCGTCAATTTTTCCTATTGAATCATTTAAAGCTTGTATAAATGAGGTGTTGGAAAGAGACAAAGGCTTTGCTTTCGGGTATGACGAGAGTAACGGCTACAGACCTTTGAGACAGTCAATTCTTGATTATTTTAACAGGGAGTATTCGATTTTCGTTGAAAATGAGAATTATCTCCAAATTGTTTCAGGGGCACAACAGGGCATAGATATTATAGGAAAAGTACTTTTAAACCCCGGTGATTATGTTGTAACGGAAACCCCTACTTATGATGGTGCCGTTGCAGCATTTAAATCAAGGGGTGCAAGGATTATCAGTGTAAACATGGATAAAGATGGGATGGACATGGAAGAACTCGAAAAAAAGATTCGTATCTGCAAGCCTAAGCTGATATATGTTATGTCCAGATATCAGAATCCGACTACGGTATGCTACAGCGAAGAAAAGCTAAAAAAGTTGCTGCTTCTGGCAAAAGAGAACCAACTGTATATTGTCGAAGACGATTCTATGTCAGAGTTATATTTTGAAAAGGAAAAACCTATGCCTCTTAAAGCTTTGGATATTGATAATGAATGTGTAATTTACCTGAAAAGTTTTTCTAAAATTCTAATGCCGGGTCTAAGAGTAGGGTGCATGGTTATACCTAATAAGCTTCTAAGCGATTTTACTAAAATAAAGCATACTAGTGATATTTCTTCATCAGGATTGATACAAAGGTCCTTAGACTTATATTTCAGAAGCGAAAAGTGGGAAGAACATTTACAGTATATGAAGGAGATTTACAGAGGTAGGTTTGAAGTTATGCTTACCGCATTGGAAAGATTGCAAAAGTATGGGGTAAAATATGAAAAGCCGGGTGGAGGGTTGTACTTCTGGGTAAGGTTGCCCCGTTATCTTAGCGCAAAGCTATTTTATCAAAAGTGCAAAGCAAATGGTCTTGTATTTATTCCATCAGGTATTTTTTATGATAATATACACAAAAACTGTGATGATTATATAAGGCTTAGTTTCGCATCTGCCGGAATTGACCAAATCAGTGAAGGCATGGCGATTTTAGAAAAGTGCCTTCAAAGCAAATATCAGGAAGAATAATTAAGACGTCTGAATCTTCCGAAAAGCTTGTTTCTATAGTATTTAATATAGGTACTTTGACTTAATCCATAATCAATTAAGACGGGGACATCCTTAACGATTCCCCAGCTTGACGCTCTCTTTAAGTCACCACTGCCTATTTTTTTACTTTCTATATCTTCTGCAAATAAGGGCCTTTTAATAAGGTCGTTCATTTTTTGTACTTTGTAGTACCTTAAAACGGTTCTGATATCAGTGATTCTTTTAGCTTTTACCATTATAAGATATCTGTGATTTTCAGAAGCAGCAAGAATTTCGGCAAAAAAGTCTGACTTGCAGGATTGATAAGTAGAATGCTCGGTTTCGTTCTGTAAAATGCCTCTGACATCTTTGGCTACCTTAACTACATAACCATTTCCCAAGTCATATACAATGCGGCATGAACCTGAACCGATAAGCTTGTAGTTATTTTTTTTCAGATTATTAATAAGCTCATTGAAGTCAAAATTCATTATGTGCTTTGCTCCTTTTCAATAAAGTACATTACAGTTTATTCCAATGGGTAGATTGTGTGATTTTTTATTATAAGTGAGCAGATAAGTGGTAAAAATTAAAATAGTAGCCTTGACGGCGGTTGGGTAATTGATGTATTATTAATTTAATATTATATTCTAAATATGATGATTGGAAAGAGTAGAAAGCAGTTGGCTTCACAGAGAGCGGAAGAGAGGTGAAATTTCCGCAGGTTCAAGCTTTTGAAAATCATCCATGAGTTGCAGCCTGAAATTCTATGATATGTGTGGAACATATACTGAAGTAGGGTGTGCCGGTGATGAGCCGTTATAAAACGAAGTGATTATTGTCATGTTATTATTTTTCATGCTACAAAATAATTTGGGTGGTACCGCGAAAATAGCCTCGTCCCTTTGATGGAACGGGGCTTTGTTATATTTTAGAATAATTAATTTACTATATTTAACCGGAGGTAATAGAAATGGCAGAAGATTATGGAAAATCTTTAAATCTACCACAAACTGACTTTCCTATGAGGGCAAACCTGCCTCAAAGGGAACCGGAATTCCTGAAAAAATGGGAAGACATGGATATTTATAATAAGCAATTGAAGAAAGCGGAAGGAAAGCCTTCCTTTATACTTCATGACGGACCGCCTTATGCAAATGGAGGTATTCACCTTGGAACCTCGTTGAATAAGATTTTAAAGGATATCGTTGTTAAGTATAAAAGTATGTCAGGATACTATACTCCATATGTTCCGGGCTGGGACACACACGGACTTCCGATTGAACAGAGAGCCATCAAGGAATTGGGGCTAAAGAGGCATGAAGTTGGTCCTGTTGTTTTCAGAGAGGCATGTGAAGGCTTTGCAATGAAGTATCTGGATATACAGAGAGAGTCATTTAAAAGACTGGGTGTAAGAGCTGACTGGGAGCATCCGTATGTAACTCTTAAACCGGAGTTTGAAGCAAAGCAGATAGAAGTTTTTGGGGAAATGGCTAAGAAGGGGCATATATATAAAGGCTTAAAGCCTGTATACTGGTGTCCTGAGTGTGAAACTGCTCTGGCTGAAGCTGAAATTGAATACGCAGACGATACTACCGTATCAATATATGTTAAGTTTCAGGTAAGAGATGACAAGGGAATTTTTGAAGGTGTCGCACCAAAGGAAAAGATTAACTTTGTTATATGGACAACAACTACTTGGACTTTGCCTGCAAACCTTGCAATTTGTTTGAATGAGTCATTTGAATACTCTGTTGTAAAAGCAAACGATGAGTACTATGTTCTCGCTGCAGAGCTTGTTGAAAATACAATGAAGGCTGCTGCTATAACAGAATATGAAACTGTTGCAAAATTCAAAGGCAGCGAGCTTGAAGGAATTCTTTGCAAGCATCCGTTCCTGGACAGGGATTCACTGGTTATTCTTGGAGACCATGTTACTCTTGAAGCAGGTACCGGTTGTGTTCATACTGCTCCGGGACATGGTGCGGAAGACTTCCTTGTATGCCAGAAATACAAGATTCCTGTATTGGTTCCGGTTGACAGCAAGGGCTTCCTGACTAAAGAAGCGGGACCTTTTGCAGGTATGTTCTACAAGAAATCAAATCCAGCAATAATTGAGAAATTGACTCAGGACGGCAGACTTTTAGCTTCAGAGAGTATTACTCACCAATATCCACATTGTTGGAGATGTAAAGACCCGATTATATTCCGTGCTACCGAGCAATGGTTTGCATCAATAGACAGCTTCAGAGACGCTGCTCTTGAAGCTATAAAAACTGTTAAATGGGTACCTGAATGGGGTCAGGAAAGAATAACTAACATGGTTAGAGACAGGGGAGATTGGTGTATTTCCAGACAGCGTATCTGGGGTGTGCCTATTCCGATATTCTACTGTAAAGACTGCGGTAAGGAATTGATAACTGATGAATCAATAAAGGCTGTGGCTGAGCTTTTCAGAGTAAAGGGATCAAATGCATGGTATGCAATGGATGCTTCCGAAATCCTTCCAAAGGGTACGAAATGTGGATGCGGACATGATGAGTTTTCAAAAGAAACAGATATTATGGATGTTTGGTTTGATTCAGGCTCCAGTCATGTAGCTGTTCTGGAAAACAGAGAAGGATTATCCTGGCCGGCAGATCTGTACCTTGAAGGAAGCGACCAACACAGAGGATGGTTCCAATCATCACTTTTGACTTCTGTTGCCACAAGAAAAGGAGCACCTTACAAAAAGGTTCTGACTCACGGGTATGTTATTGATGAAGAAAAGAGAAAGATGTCAAAATCACTTGGAAACGGTATTGATCCTGCTGATGTTATCAAGGAGTACGGCGCGGATATACTGAGACTTTGGGTTGCTTCATCAGACTACACGACTGATATTAAGATATCAAAGGATTTATTGAAGCAGCTTTCTGAAGTTTATAGAAAGATAAGAAATACAGCAAGATATATCCTTGGAAATATAAATGGCTTCAATCCTGATACAGACAGTGTTGATTACAGTGAATTGAGTGAACTTGACAGATGGGCTCTTTACAAGATGACTAATCTGATTAAGAAGGTTAATGAAGCATACAGCGGTTATGAATTCCATATGATGTTCCATGCAATCCACAATTTCTGTGTTGTTGACATGAGTAACTTCTATCTGGATATTATAAAGGACAGACTTTACACTTCGAAGCCTGATTCAAAGGAAAGAAGAGCAGCGCAGACTGTAATGTATGAAATACTTCAGTCTTTGGTAAGAATGTTGACTCCTGTTCTTGCATTTACTACAGAGGAAATTTGGCAGTATATGCCTCACAGAGCAGAAGACGATATCGAGAGTATTCAGTTGAACAGCTGGCCACAGGTAAATGAAATGTATTTAGATACCCAGTTGGCAGAAAAATGGGAAAAAATATTCGAGCTTAGGTCAGATGTTTCAAAGGCACTGGAAATAGCAAGAGCTAACAAAACTATTGGTCATTCTCTAAATGCTAAAGTAACTTTATATGCTGACGGAGAAAATCTTGAGTTTATTAAGAGCATAGAAAGCGACCTTGTTACTGTGTTTATAGTTTCAGCTGTTGAAATTAAAAATCTTGCTGATGCTCCTTCTGCAGCCCAAAATGATGAGGAAATGCCGGAAATAAAAGTTTCGGTTGAACAGGCACCGGGAGATAAGTGTGAGAGATGCTGGATGTTCAGTGAGTTTGTAGGCGAGGACGAAAAACACCCGACACTTTGTAAGAGATGTGCTGATGTAGTAGGTTAATAAGGCATATCAGATTTGGGAGACATATTATGATTAGACATACTATAAATCTAAATGAAAGAAGTTATCCTATTTGCATTGCAACAGACTTTCAGGAACTTGGGAAGGTTGTACTGTCATTCAGACAGGGTAACAAAGCCCTTTTGGTTACCGACGAGAATGTTGATAACTACTATTCTGATGAGTGTATGAAAGTGCTTCAAGACAGCGGAATAGAGGTTAACAAGTACGTTCTGAAGCCCGGTGAGAATAATAAAACACTTGAGGCAGTTTATGGTATATATAATAAAATGGTAGAGTGCAAGCTGGACAGAAGCAGTATTGCGCTGGCTCTTGGAGGCGGGGTAGTCGGTGATATTGTCGGCTTTGCAGCTGCCACCTATATGAGAGGTATCAACTTTGTACAGATACCTACATCACTGTTGGCACAGGCAGACAGCAGTGTTGGAGGTAAAACCGGAGTTGATTTCAATGGGCATAAGAACATTGTGGGTGCATTTTATCAGCCTAAAGCAGTGTTTATTAATGTAAATACTATTAAGACTTTGCCTAAAAGAGAAATTTCTGCAGGTCTTGCGGAAGTAATCAAACACGGTTTGATTTTGGATGAAGAATACTGTGAGTATATTAACTATAACTCTGATAAGATATTTAAATTTGATGAGAATGTTTTACAGTATCTTGCTAAAAAGAACTGTTCAATAAAGGGTTATGTTGTTGAGCAGGACGAAAAAGAGGATGATTTAAGGGCTATTCTTAATTTGGGTCATACAATTGGCCATGCAATTGAAACAATTGAAAATTTCAGACTTTTGCATGGAGAATGTGTGTCTATCGGAATAGTTGGCGCATTCAAAATGGCTCATTACATGGATGTTTTGGGTGAGCAAACTGTTAATCAGGTTAAAGCCATACTTGTAAAACTTGGCCTTCCTGTTTCTTTACCGGGACTGGATGCTGAGAGAGTATTCAACCAGATTTTTTATGATAAAAAGGTAAAGGACAGTAAATTGAAATTTGTTTTGCCACGTAGAATTGGTGAAGTTTTCCAATGCACCATTGAGGACAGCGGATTGATTAAAAAAGTTCTTTCAGATTTGGCTAAGTAAAATTAAATTTTATTAAAAGCACATTAACCGTTTTAGCATTTGTTAATCCGGTTTGTGTGCTTTTTTGTATTTAGTTAGAAAAATTTCTTACGAATAAATAAAGCTAAACAGAACAACCATAATTATATTGAAAAGTTTAAATTGCTTTCATGTGGAGGGAGTACTTATAAAATATGGCCAATAACAATCATTTAATTAGTGAACTGTCCAAAAAAGTTGATAATATGGCTCTTAAAATGGAGAAGATGAAATTCGTGGATTACGTTTATTATCTTGAACATCCTAGAAAAATGCTATGGGCAAATTTTGTAAGTGGTCTGGCAAGAGGTTTTGGGATAGCCATTGGATTTACTATTCTTGGAGCTATTGCTATTTACTTCCTTAATATTATAGTAAAAATAAATCTTCCATACATCGGACAATTTATAAGTGATATAGTGAAGATTGTGCAAAGCAGCAGTAGAAATGTTAGATGACAGTATTAACATAGGAGGAATCATATGGACAAGAATCAGCTGTTGCACTACAAAGATAAGCTTAAAACGGAAGCAAAAAGGACTGACACTGCGTTGGAACAAATGGGAGACTTGAAGGAGGGAGAAATGAGCAATTATACTCCTTCAGAGTTATCAAATTATGATAATCATCCTGCGGAACTGGGAAGCGAGCTATATACAGTTGAAATGAATCTGGCACTGAAAGTCCATGAACAAACAAAACTTAATGATATTAAGCTTGCTTTGAAAAAAATAGATAATGGAACCTATGGTGTTTGTGAAAACTGTAAAAAGGAAATAAATCCCGAGAGGCTTGAAGTGATGCCTGCTGCCAGATTTTGCATGGAATGTCAGGAGGATAAAGAAGCTAAAGAGATTAATACACCGGATCAGCAGTATAACGAAATTTTTGATAGTCCCTTTGGAAGAAAGCACTTGAATAAGCAAGAAGATGATGAATTCGAAGGCTTGGATCAACTAAATGACCTGCTAAAGTACGGAAGTGCGGATACCCCACAGGATATGTCAGGATATGCAGATTACGAAGATTTTTATACAAATGATGTTGATAATCAGGGGTACGTTGAAGAAACTGATAAAATATCAAATCAACAGTACAAGAACCAACTTCCTTAAAAAAACAGCTTCCTGTGTGAATTCTTCATGTGGGAGGCTGTTTTTTGTAGTATACTATAAAAGTGTTAATTTCTTATAGAGGAAAACATACTATTTTTTATTGATTAATTATCAATAAATATATAAAAATTATTTTGCGAGGTCATATGTTTAATAACTATAGTAAATATCTTATAATAAGCGATTTAGATGGTACTTTAATAAATTCACAGCATTTAATATCACAGGAAAATCTTGATGCAATAAGCTTTTTTATAAAAAATGGTGGGAGCTTTGCTATTGCCACGGGACGTTCAAAGGACAATATACGTCCCTACATAGAAAATTTAACCCTGAATGGCCCATGTATCCTATATAACGGAGGAGGTATTTACAATTTTCAAGAGGAAAGATTTTTAGCTACTGAACTTATGGATAAGAGTTTAGTTGAGGAATATATTATTTATTGCATGAAGAATTATAAAAACATGGTGGTCGAAATATTCACACCTGATATGTTGTACATAATAACACCTGACCATATACTAGACCCATATGTTGAGAGGGAGAAACAGGTATACGTAAGAACCACACTTGATGAGGTCATGAAAAAGGACTGGATTAAGGTACTTATATATGACAGCCCGGAAAGCCTTCAAAAAGCCCAGAGTATGTTGAAAAATTATAATTTTCTTGATAAGGTAGATAGTTTTTTTTCACAGGTATTTTATCTTGAGCTTATTAAGAAAGGCATTTCAAAAGGGGCGGCTTTGGAGAGGTTAAAAAATTTAAATCAGTACCGTGATAAAACAATTATTGCAGTAGGCGACTATGATAACGATGTTGAAATGATTAGCTCAGCCGATGTAGGAATTGCAGTCAGTAATGCCAGAGAATGCGTTAAAGATGTTGCTGATATAGTGACTGTTAGTAATGACGAAAATGCTTTGCATGATATTATTTATAATATAATACCCTCTCTGGCCGATAAGTAAATTCTACAAAAATAATTGAACTGACAGGAATTTAGTGCTAATATAAATAGTGCAAGAATAAAATTGCATGTATGCTGGTGTGGCTCAATGGCAGAGCAGCGGTATCGTAAACCGCAGGTTGTCGGTTCGATTCCGACTACCAGCTCCAAGGGAAAACCCTGTAGATAGTGTATCTACAGGGTTTTTTATGTGTTTAGAATAGTTTACATACAGAATATTATGTAAATACCAGAATAATATTAAAATAATACCTAATTATATATTTAATAACACAAATTTACATATAATCTCAATATATGATAATCTATTTGCAAGTATAATTAAGGAATAATTTCAACATATTACTGGAGGACCATATGAAAAAGATAAGAAAAAATGTTTCAATAATGTTAATTTTTTTATTGATTGTTCAAATGATTTTCTGTAATATTGCAAATTCTCAAACAGTATTATCTGACGGCACAGCAACTATAGAGCTTGATGGACAGATTAAAGTTCAAATGTTCAATTTAAACAGAATACCAGAATACAGATTATTAACTCCTGTGTTTAATATATGTAATATAGGGAATGTTGAAATTAATTTATCGGATATCAAATTAAGGTATTTTTATACTGATAATGGCGATTCAGACCAGATATTTGAATACAGTAGCCCGGATATAAGTGATTCTTGTGTCAAAGGGAGTTTTTTAAGTGGACATCCAATACACAAGGGGCTGAGTATTGCTTAGAAATCAGTTTTACAAGTGAGGCAGGTGTTTTTCTTCCGGGAAAAAATGCAGAGGTTCAAGCTTTCGTACTAAAAAGTGACTGGGGAAAATATAGCCAAATTGATGATTATTCCTTTAATTCATCTGATTCAGGCTTCGTAGATTGGAACAGAGTAACTGGATATGTAGGTGATAAATTGGTATGGGGAATTGAGCCTGAGCCTGTGTCTGCAACGGAAAATGTAATTGCAGTTCCTTCTGCAATTAGTATGGCCTTAAGCTGGGATGAAGTACAAAATGCAACAAGTCCACTGCCGGATATACCTAATGTCAAGGTAGAAGATATAAAGCCTCAAAATCCTACAGACGAAGTAATGAATGAAATTAAAGAAATAAATCCAATGAATAAATAATTCACAAGGAGAAAAAATACATGAAAAATCCAAAATATAAAAAAATATTGGTGTCCTTCCTAATAGGAGCATTAATTCTTCAGGCAGGGTTTATAGGATATTCCATGATTGGAAACGTTACTCTGGGATTCAAAAGCAAGAATGTTGGTGTAAGCCCGCATACTGAGGTTAGAAATCAAATAGACAGTAACGGAAAATCAGAAGCAACTGGGGTAGTAAAAGAAGACAATAATATCAAAGATCAAACAAGTAATGAAATATCACAGGAGATACTTGGGCTAATAAAATCTGCCGACCCAGATAATTATAATCGAAATGTTGACAACTACAGAAAACTTTTAAAAGACTTAAATGTACATATAATTTACAAGAATGAAATAGAAAGGCTTATGAAGAAAGGCTTTAAAGTACCTGATATATTAACGTCATACACTTTTCTCAATGACTGCTACGGTAACATGAATTATTTGGAAGCATTTTTAAAAGAGAAAAAAAAGGGTATGGAATGGGCTGATATATTTAAAGAATATAACAAAAAGCATCCCACTTTCATGCCAAGCAACTTTGATTCCATGTATTTAGACAAGCTATTGAAAACACAGGACATCAATCAGGATGATTTAATTATAGCAGACCGAGTGAGTCAAAATGCAAAGGTTGATTTTTCAGATGTAATAAATAAAAGGATTAATGGTGTAAGTTTAAGGGCTATTAATGACCAGTACAAAATTGTAAATGGCCTGGAAGAATCACCTCACCTTAATGTAACAGGTGAACAGCTTGAAAGGTATGCCACCCAGTCAAAGCTGACAGAAGAAGAGGTAATAGATGCACTTACAATTTCCAGAAAGCTTGGTTCAAGTGCAGACAGCGTTCTTAAATCAATGAAACAGGGGCTCTCAAAGGAAGAAATATATGCAGGTGCCTATTTAAAGAAATTTAATTAGAAATATATAAACAAACTTTTTAGGGAGGTTACACCTTGAACAAGAAAAAAATAGCCATAACCTTAATTATATCGGCAGTGATTCTTTTTATTTCATTTATACCGTTGCAGACCATATATGCATCAACAGTTGAGGAAGAGATGAATAACCTTACCGGGCCAAGGCAGCAGTACAATACCATGCTTTCACCTGCATATCTTAGAAACAATACGTCAGAAGACTCTGTTAGTCCTCAAAGCGGAAGTATTTCACTTGCTCAAACCGATTATGTACTGCCAGGCATTAGTGGACTTGATGTTGAGATAAAGAGGATTTACAGCAGCGGGTCTGCTAATGTTCGTGAAATGAAGGCGCAGTATATAAATGGAGTCTGGGTAGACCAGGTGTATTCAGATAATACTACAAGCTCTTTTTACGAGGATAGGTACAACCTTGGAATAGGAATGAGGTTTTCATTTCCCACTATTGAGATAAAGAAGAATGAAGATAGTACAAGCTGTAAATATCTTCACACAGAGGCAGGGGATGTTTATGAACTTGGTAAACCTAAAGAAGAGAAAGAAGTTATTACATATCCTATTGAAAATCAGACAGTAAAGGATGCGACAATCAGTGAGAGCAAGGAATTTACCAATGGACAAAGTACGTCCTTCTATGTTATGACCACCAAGGAAGGTAAGAAAACCTTTTTTGATAGTGACGGAAGAATATTAGGGATAGTTGATAGATACAGCAACAAAATTACCTTTCAATATATAGAACAAGAATATAAAATAGACGGTGCAGTTAGGAAGAAGAAGCTACTTTCTAAAATCACAGATACATTGGACAGAGAGATAAATATAGAGTACAAGGAGGATGCCTCCTTCGTTGTTGGACCAATACAGAATGAGAAATACAGTCTTGAGGACAGCTACAAGGCCTCACAGAATCCAGATAATACAAATTCCGGTGACTTGAAGGGAAAATTTCAGGTAATTATAACACTGCCGGGAAATAAGCAGATAATATATGATAAATCAGCCGTACTTGTAAATACCTCAAAGCATGTTGTCAGAACAAGGCTTCAGAGGGTTTTCGATTTGGATGGAAAGCCTAAATACCATTTCTGGTATGATCAGCCTGAACTCGGGTTTACTTTTGGTAACGGCAAAAGCTATTCTGCCTACAACAGGTATGAAACCCTGACACAGTTAGATTACTGCAAAACTAACAGGTTAGAACGCTTTTCCTATGACACATATACAAAATCACTGTCAAATATGGGAAGTATGCAGTATAGAAAAGTATTTGAAAAGAAGGAACTGGAGAAAACAGATTTTGACTCTTCCAAAAGCAAATTTCTGGATAGCTTTAATTTCAATATCAGGGACAGGATTAGCTATAAATATTCAAATGAGCCTGATGGATATGATGTCACCGGCTATAATGAAAAAGATAATTTATATCTTAAAGATACTTACAGATATTACACAGAGAAGACAGAATATAATAATACAGTAACAAAATATACGTACAATGGTATCCACGAGATAGTAGATACAGTTGAAAAAGGCAGTGGACATACAAGAAAATCCTTTACAGAATATGACGAGAGAAAGTTTCCAAAGAAGACAGAAACTACATTTACAAGCCTCGAAAATGGTCAACAAAAAGGCAATACAGTAAAAAAAATAGAAAATTTCAGATATGATGAATACGGGAACCTTGCCAATTATATCGGACCACTGGCAGAAAGGGATGAAAATGGATACCCCGTAAATGAAGAAAATACGGTTACTTACACCTATGACTATAATAAATATCATATGCTTACTTCCAAGACCTGGTATCTTGATAAGAATACAAAATGCCAAATTATATATACTGTTGATAACAACGGAGATGTTATTAAAGAAGAAAAGGTTCACACCAGCGACAGTAACTCTTGGATTGTAACGGATTACTCATACGACAGTAAGGGGAATATGCTCCAAAAAACAGTTCATGATAAGGGTCATAATTATGTTACAAAATATGAATATGGTACGGATGCGGACGGTGTGAACCATAAGGGTGCATACCTTACAAAACAATTTAGTATTGCGGATGATAATGTGGAAATATCCAGTCAATACACGTATGACTTCAACACCGGAAACAAGCTTGCTGAATTGGATGAAAACGGCAATAGAACCTCTTATACATATGATACTTTAAGCAGGATTGTAAAGATAACCTACCCTGACAGTACCACCAAGCAATATACATATAATGACTATGTCTCACGTAACAAGGAGATACAGTACACAGACCCCTCGGGAGTAAACTTCCTGTATAAATACGATATATTTGGAAATCAGGTGGAATACAACGTAAATGATAATGAGCAGTGGCATGTTCTTTTAAAGGATGAGTATAATTCGCAGGGAAACAAGGTTAAAGAAATCGATGCAAATGGAAACAGTACAAGATTTACATATAACAGTGAAAACCTGATATTGAAGAAGGAATACTTTGAAAAGGATTCCATTAAAAAAGAAGATATCACTTTGGAGTATACTTACGGCCCTGATGCGGAAAGCTTCCTTCTAATTTCCCTTACAGATGAAGACGGCTATACTAAAAAGATGTTTTTTGATGTCATGAACAGGCAGGTTAAATCGGAGGTTACGCCTGACAAGTCCAGATACTATATTTCATCTATCCAGTATAATAATGTGGGAAACAAGGTCAGTGAGACTGATGCCAGAGGCAATTCTACAAGGTATACCTACGACGATAATGGAAGGCTTGTTAGTAAAAAGGATGCTTTAAATAATGAGACAAAGTATACCTATAACAGCATTGACAAGCTACTGTATGTTGATGAGCCCGAAGGCCGTACAACTTCATACCTTTACGATACCATGGGTAGAACGGTTCAAGAGAGGATATATGATAGAGCAGTGCCTGACAGTTATGTATACAAAAACTATTCCTACGACAAGGCCGGGAATGTAACTGCTCTGGAACAGGGAAGCTTTGACTCAGATAAGGCTTTGGTTTCATCATACAGTGAATATTCCTATAACAACATGAACAGGCTTACTGACCAGTATTCAAAAATAGATGACACTAGAAAATCTCATGCTAAGTTTACTTATGATAAAAAAGGAAACAAAATCAACATAGTTGACTTTATCAGTGAAGACGGCAGCAGTAACTTAAAGCAGAGCTTTGAATATGACTATGGGGATAGGGTTATCAAGGAAGAAGGAATAATGACTCGGCAGGCCACAGAAATAAACCCTGCCCAACTGGGTCATTACATAAAAAAATTCGGGTTTGATTATGCAGGAAATCTTATTTGCCAGAAGCAATACAATGGTGTGGACTATGATAAAACATCATACGCATATGACTATCGGAACAGGCTTGTCCAAAAGGAGGAACCCTTTACCTCTGATGGCAAGGTAAAAGCAACGTCCTACAGCTATGACAGAAGAGGTAATTTGACCACGGAGACAGTTACTTGCTCAGGTACGGATTACACTACACAATATCAATATAATGGACTTGGAAAAGCTTCTGTAATAATAGATCCTATGGGAGGTGTAACAAAATATTTGTATGATGAAAATGGGAATCTGACCAAAGAAATAGATCCCAGATATTCATCTGTAGATGTGACTAATGCACCCGGAATAGAGTATCAGTACGATGCTCTAAACAGACAGGTAGGCTCAGTTGTAAGAAATAACAGTGAAAACATTGTTACAAGTTACAGGGAGTATGACAGCCGTGGGAATGTGACTAAAGAAGCAGACGGAGAAGGTTACAACAAGGATAATCCTTCTGATTCCTTTGGCAATATTTATGAGTATGATGCATTAAATAATATAACAAAGTACATCTCTGCTCAAACATACAAAGACAATACCATAAACGGAACAAGTAACTTTACAAGAAAGTATACCTATGACGGTTCTGGAAGACAACTTGCTGAAACAGATGCTTTGGGAAATGTGACACAAAGCTTGTATTTCATGAACGGTCTGCTAAAAGAAAAAATATATCCTGATAAGTCCAAGGAAAGCCATGAATTTGACCTTACAGGGAAGACTATGTCTGTGGATACTGATAAAGAAGGAAACAAAACAACCGTATACTTAAACATTTTTGGAAAGCCTTATAGAATTGAGTATCCGGATACAACTGTAGAAATCATGGAATACTCAAATAAGGGTGAAATGATTAAAAGTATTGATAAAGCAGGAGATGCAGATTATTTCTCCTACAACCTGTTGGGAAATCTGATTGACAAAAAAGAGTTTCTGACTACTGATGGTACCTTTGATAGCTATAAACATATCCGTAGCAGTTATAACGAACTGGGAAAACCGATTAGTGTAGAGACGTTTTTGTATACAGTACAAAAGGGAACGGTTTCGGGAGGAGAGGACAGAGCCTCAGGGGATAAAATAAACATTACATACGATAAAAACTCGAGATTAGTAAAAGAATCAGGCCCTGCTGAACATGAAACATTAAACGAATATGACAAAAAGGGTAACCTTATTACCAAAAAGAAGAAAATAGATAATGATAATTATCTTACAACAAGGTATAAATATGATGTTCAGTCCAGATACATAGAGGAGGCTCTCCTTGCAGATACATCGGAATTGGATGCAAACAGCATTAGAAAAGTTGAATTTGATAATGAATATACTACAAAAGTAAAATCAAAAACCACGTATACCTATTTTAATAACGGACAGGTCAAGTCAAAAACGGATGGAAACGAATATGCAAGAACCTACCAATACGATCTGGATAAAAGAGTTGTTAAGGAAACCGCAAAGTATTCTACCGACTACAGCTATGACCTTAACGGCAATGTGCGTGAAAAGAAGAATGCAAAGGGAATATCGACTTACTATGAATATGACAATATGGGGAGACTCTTAAGGCAAAAAGCTCCTTCAGCAGGAAACGGAATGGCAGTAACAAGATATATATATGATATAAAAGGCAACCTTATAAAGAAGATCGACCCAAACAACTATGACAAAGAAAAGGATACGCCACAACTTGCTTCATCCATGAAGGGGATGTCATATACATATGACAATATGAACAGGCGACTGGCAACAATACTTCCCGACGGAAGTGTTCAGGAATACCTGAAGTATGATGCTATGGGAAATATTATAAAAAGGGTAGATGGACTTAGGTTCAAGGACAACATTGAAAACTCATTTGGATTAAGCTATGAATATGATTCAATTGGAAGACTGCTGAAAGAAACAAACCCTTTAGGATACTTCAAGACTTATGAATATAATGTCCTTGGGGGCATTGTGAAAGCCACTGACGAAAATGGGAATTCCACCCTGTATGATTACAATGGTGATGGAACACTTGCAAAACAGACCTTTGCTGATGGTGGCTCTATAGAGTATTCGTATGACAAACTGGGAAGAAAAATATCTGAGAAGAACCAGCTTGGAAGTATCACCAAATACAGCTATAACAGCTTTGGGAAAATAAAAACAGAGATTGATGTATACGGGAATACCTTGGAGTATAAAGCGGATTTGGCAGGAAACATAATTTCATCAAAGGATAAAAAGGGAAGTATCACATACATTACATATGATTTTGATAACAGGGTAATTAAAAAGAGAATTCCTATTGAAACGGATGGAAGTGGAAACATAATATATTCAATAGAAAATTATACCTATGACGAATTGGGAAATATAATTACGGCTGTACTCACAGGGACCAAGGACAAGCTATCCACAAGAACAAAAACATACACCTACTATGACAATGGTCTGATGAACACAGTTATAGACAGTGGTGAAGCTTTTTCCAGAAGCTATTACGACAAAAACGGAAATACAATAAAAAAGGAAATCCTCCGCTCTGAGGGAATATATGACATCGAGAAATTTGAATATGACAGCCTGAACAGACTTATCAGAGATATAAAGCTGATAGACGAGGAAGACATATATAACACTTCAGACTTTGAAGCTGCTGACAGCCTGCGGGACGATGAATATCCCGGTAAGTTCAGAATTATAACTCAATACGAGTACGATATTCTTGGGAATAAAACAAAGGAAATACGTCCGATGGCATTTGCCTTTTCAGAAGATGACAGCCGAAGGGACAGCTATATTACCAATTATTCATACGATATATTAAACCGGCTTGAAACGGTTACACAAAACTATGACGGAAAGGACGTAACCCTACAGTATACCTATGATAAGGCCGGAAACAAACTATCTGAAAAAAATGAGAGAGGTTTTGAAACTAAATATACCTTTGATAACCTAAATAGAGTACAAACAATAACAGACCCAGAGAATAACACTCTGAAATATACATATGACCTTGTTGGAAACAAGCTCTCTGAGACCAACTCCAAGGGATGTACAATGACATATGGCTATGACAAGCTAAACAGGCTTGTAACTACTACTGATGCCTACGGAAAAATCATTGGCAGAAAGGTTTACGATGCAAATAGCAATGTAATAAAGGAAATTGATGCAAAGGGATATCTTTCAGGTGGGGATGATGAAACCAGATACGGTACCGTTCATACATATGATATGGGAAACAGACTGGTAAAAACGGCTTCACCTGAGGCGACAGCCCAAAATACGTATTCAATAGAGTACAGCTACAATCAATACGGTGAGGTGACAGGTAAGAAGGATGCCCTGGGGAATGTCACAGCTTACCAATATGACAACAGAGGAAAACTGACAAAAGTAACGGACCCCCTATGGGAGTATCTACAAAGTACAGCTATGACAAGCAAGGCAGCAAACTTACAATGACAGACGGAAGAGGAAAGCTGACAGACTACAGATACACTGCCTTTGGCAATACCAAGACAATATTGAACCCCGACGGCAAAACAGTTTCATATAAATATGATTTGTCAGGAAATGCTGTCTGCATAACCGATAAAAACGGTAACAACACACTATATATCTATGACAGCAGGGGTCTTGTGTTGGAAAAGCAGGTAAAAGAAACAGGAGACAGCATAAAATATACCTATGATGAAGCCGGAAACAGGAAATTTATGGAGGATGAAAGCGGTGTAAGCACCTATACCTATGACGGAAACAACAGACTCCTTGAAATAAAGAAGGATGGTGCCTCCCATATAGGTTATGCCTACGACGAAGTCGGTAATGTTGCAAAAGTAACAGACCAAAAAGGCAATATTGTAAGCTATACATATGATAAGTCCAACAGAATGGAAACAGTCACTGCTAACGGGAAAACCACTACATACACCTACGACGAGAACGGTAACAGGGAGGCAATAGAATATGAGGGTGGAGTAAGTGAGGAGTATACCTACGACAGGGACAATCATTTAATACTGCTGGAAAATAAAAAGCCTGATGGAACCATTATATCGGAGTACAATTACAAATATGACCTTGCAGGAAGACAAATATCAAAAACAGACAGCTATGGTACAACAAGCTATGAATATGACAGGGATGGCAGGGTAATAAAAATAGCAGCACCGGGGAAAACAACCTTGTACACCTATGATAATGCCGGAGACAGAGTATCACAGAATGAAACCTATACATCAGCTCAGCCAAGCAGCTATATTGACTCTGTATCGGGAAAAGAAATACAATATATATTGAAGAAAAGTGAATACACATACTCATCGTCAAATCAGCTTCTGAAGCTGTCAGAGAGGATGTTTGACGAAAGCAACAAGGAAATCGCACGGAAAACAACAAAAACAGCATATGACGATAACGGAAATCAGCTAAAGCAAAGCGTGAGCTATACGCTTCCTGCCGATACAAAGCTGCTTCCGACCACAAAGGGTAATGCCTACGGAGACAGTATGTCAGGCACCATTGACAAGCTGGTGGAAAAGACAAGCTATACCTTTGACGGCTTCAACAGGCTTAAGAAAGCGGAAACCGTAAAGGACGGCAAGCACACGGAAGCAGAATATAAATACGACGGGGACGACCTGAGGGTAAACAAGACAGTAAAAAAATCCGATAATGCGTACAAGGAGGAAATAACCAACTATCTCTACGACAGACAGAATGTAATCCTTGAAACAGATGCAGCAGGAAATATAAAAACAAGGTACATAAAAGGAATAAACTACATAGCCAGCGTGGATTCCGAAAACAAAGAAGCCTATTTCCTGTTTAACGGACACGGAGATACAGTCCAGACAGTAAATGAAGCAGGAGAGGTCCAAAACCGATATGACTATGACATATGGGGAAATCCTACACTGACCATAGAGGTAAAGGCAAATGCAATACGTTACGCAGGGGAATACATAGACACCGAGACAGGACTATATTATCTTAAACAAGGTATTATGATCCATATGTAGGTCGCTTCATCAGCGAGGACAGCTACTTCGGAGAGGATGAGAATCCATTGTCGCTGAATAGGTACACGTATTGTCATAATGATCCGATACAGTTTGTGGATCCTAGTGGGCATAGTGAATCAATAGATAAGTTTCTAAGCGTAGGAGATCAAGAAAGGGTTCAAAAATTGGGGCAGGATTATGCTGCTGCTAAAAAGAAAGGTAATATAAAAGCAATGGATGATGCTCATAGGGCAGCAGCAATAAGAGCATCAGTGTTTGGTGATAAATATGTTGATACATATAAATACCGTACTCCAGAGCCGGATCAAAATCCAAATGGCTGTTATGGCATAGGTTCAAGAGGGGAGAAGGTTGAAGATATCCAGACAGCATTGGTTAATAACGGATACAGTGTAGGTAACAGTGGCCCTAACTATGATGGGATTGATAAGACCTTTGGGGTAGATACAAAAGCTGCAGTAGTAAGATATCAAATTGATAATGGTTTATCATATGATGGAATTGTAGGTAAAAACACAGCAAAAAGTCTCGGAGTAAATTTGGAGAATGGAAATGCTAAAAAATCATCCAAAGGAAATGGAGGTAGCTCCAGACAAAATGATGAAATTATGTTATATCACAAAACGGGAGAAGTGATTCAATTACCAAGTAATTCAACACTGATAACATATTATACAAATAATGGATGGTCATATAATTCTCCTAAGACAAAAGCAAATAATAGCAGTACTCAACAGAATAGGACAATTACATTATATAATAAAGATGGAACATCAGAACAGGTGATTAACAATTCAACTGTTCTACCAAATTATACTAACAACGGATGGTCGTATAGTCCTCCTAAGAAAGAGGTAAATAAGGAGGCGGAGAATAGTGAAAATGTTCTAAAGAAAATGAAGGAAGAAATAAATCAGAAATGGGAAAACGGAAAATACGAGGTTGCTTATGATGTAGCAGTTGATATTGAGAAGTATATTCAAAAAGCAGAAGCATTATATGGTATAAAATTGTTGATGATTCTATCATACCAGTAAGAAAACAAATAGAATTAGCAGTTATAGATTACATGCGTAATGGAGCAGTAAGTAGAGAGATGGCAAGTTTTGGTACTCCAAACTTTGAACAAGTGGCCTTGATTGGATTTATGCTTGGTGCTAGTGCGGGAAGTAACAGCAGAAGCTTTATTACCAAAGATGACTTTAAGGGATTTAACTTTAGCAATCAGGGAGCGCCTAAGACTCCAAATGTTAATACGAAAGTAATAAATGCTGCAGAAGTAAAAGCACCTAATGCTATTAAGTCAAGCGAGGTTACAAATAGATGGAACAGCTACTTAGGAGAAAATACAACAAATATTAACCCCAGAACTGGTCAAGTAGACCCTAATAGAATTTTTTCGGCTGATGGAACTAAGAGTGTTCGATTTGATAACCATGAAATGAACAGTATGGGGACACCGAAATTCCATTATCATGAAGAAACATGGACATTTGACCCTGTGAATAATACAATGACAGTAACTAATACATTGCAAAGAATTAAATAGAAAGGTGGGTTTGCTTGTGAAAGTTATTATAAAGGAAGTCACTGAGGAAGGACAGAAGTACCATGTTAATTTCTCAACAGAGTATGGAAATGCATGTGCGTTGTGGATTGGCGAGAAACCACAAATAAACAAGGAATATTTTGTTGAGTTTGAAATTCCAGACGTGCTGTGTTGGCAAAAAGATATAATCTTTTCAGATAAGGAAGAATGCACAATTGGAATGCAGAATAATAAATTTTGCTTTATTGGTGTCTTTGAATCAATTGAAGATGATGGGTATACCGTAATAAGGCTTGGTGATAACATTATTTCTATCGAAACACAAGGAGAGCCACCTGATTTAGGTAGCAATGTAAAATTAACTGCTAATAACTTGTTGCTCTATGATGTAAATTATTAATGATTTCATGAAAGAAAGGTCACACAGTTTCGGCTGATGTGGCCCTTTTCTCCATTTGTACACCTTACAAATCCTTAGAAACCAGGCATTATCAGCTTTCAGACCACCTACCCGACACACTTTCTCTCAATCCGACCACCTACTTAGAATCTCTGTTTCGCCGGCATTGCCGGCGAAGGTGACTGGCACGGGTCGCTTGCGACCACGTGCCTTTATCCCGCATCAAAATAAATCGGTAGTTTCAGCACAATTTGTTCGGAAAAGTGCCAAGAGGAACAGTCGTCAAATTGCTCTCAAATTGCCCTCAAATACCTTTTCAGTCATTGCAGAGGTATTTGTACCCTACAGTAGATTAAAAATCGGAAACAGGGGTAACACGTTGCGACACAGGGGTAAGCATTTTGCAGTTGAAGACGGTGGTTAAAAACCAACTCTTTCAGAGAAGACAGCTCATCGCAAAAGATAAAGATAAAGCTGCCGATTAGAGTCTGACAAAATCAGCTTCAAAACACCCTCAGTTCATGCTGAACCCCTCCTTGTAAGATTTTTTTTATCTGTGGTAAACTGGGACACAGCCGGGGTTTAAGGGGGAAAATTACTTCCCCGAAATCTTAGCAAAAACAGCATATCAAAATAAATATTAAACAGAGAAGAATAAAACGATAAATGTTTTTCTTCTCTGTTTTTTTGTTTTGATTCTTTCCCATAATCTACTTTCAATCATTTCTCACCAGAGGTAACATCCAGACACTTAAAATAAAGCATATCCATGAGATATTATCCGTGATTGAAAAGAATGGTAAAGTTTTTAACTTTGAATGGCAAATAAAAGCCCGAGCAGCTATTTATTAAAATAGTTTCGCTAAAGCCCTTTTATTTTTAATAAAAAATCAATGCAAAATCAGCACATTGATATATTTGTAAATATTGTATAGAATTAGAATTATTAATAAAAAAATAGTTAAGTTTAATTTTTGAATTGAGATTTATTGACTGGAAACATATGACAAAAAATTTATGTCTCATTGCAGAGATAGTTCAACTATTCCGAAAATTCCGATACCATCCATATTAACTCAAACCTCAAGTCTGAAACTAGAATTTTGCAAGAAGATAATGTAATTAGGTCTTGGCAATAATCCTCATCCTAACCGAATAAAACTCGAAAATTTCCATAAGAAAATTCATTAATAATTTTACATAATTTGGAAATATAGGTTACAATGTTAAACTTCTGATGTTTTTTTAGACTTAACATAAATTTAACTTAGCCATGAGGAGGTTATGTAGTGAAAAATTATCAGCAAAAAGACGAAATACTATTATCCTGGAGGAGGTGTATAGAAAATAATCTTCTACCACACCAAAGAGTACCACAGAGCGATTCTGAAGAAAAAGACATAAAGAAATTGCTATTCAAAAATAAAATCTTTATATCAGTTTTTGAAGAAGCTTTAAATAAAATAGAAAGTAAAAATATAGATAAATGTCTTTTTTTATATTATCAGATGTTCACAATGTAACACTTAAACTTTTAGGAAACAAAAAACTCTTATTCTACGCAAGAGAATCCCTAATACAAGCAGGAACAAGTTTTGATGAGTTAATAAGTGGTACAAATTCTGTGGATTTAGCAATGAAACTTAACAACAGTGCATATATGCTGCCTGAAGACAACTATTGTGATTTTCTTAGAAAATGGTATATGTTATCAGTACCAATAGCATCAAAAAAAGAAAATCTTGGGTGTATAAGCATACTATCCAGAGAAAATTGCATTAATCAAGAAATAGCTCTAATAGTACAGCTCCTGTCATATAAAATTTCTAATGAATTCACAAAAAACAAAAGAATAAATAACAATTACTTATGTGATGTTAGGCTTACTGATAGTCAAATAAGAGTTTTGAAAGTGCTTGCCTGGGGCTGCACGGATAAATGTGCCTCTGCAGAACTTGGTATAAGCCTTGGAACTGTAAGATATCATAAAACCAATATTTTCAGAAAACTAAATGTTGAAAGCAGTGTGCAGGCTATAATGAAAGCACTTAAATATGGAATTATATCTTTGGATGATATGGAGGTATAGAAAAATACCACTGTATTATACTCTAGCCGAAAAATTAACATGAAAATTACTGGAGCATAATACAGTGGTAGTAATTGCATATTATGATATAATTTGTAAGAAAAGTGAAAAAATACAGATATTTCATAAAAGAAAGATGGAACTAATATGAAGCAGGAAACCACTTTAGACGTTATAGAAAAAAAAGAAAAAAAAGATTTTGCAGATGCACTTATTTGCTTTATGAAACTGATTAGAGTAAGGCAATGGTCAAAAAATATTTTTGTGTTCTCAGGAATGCTGTTTCCATCACAAATAATCGGGTTCTCTCAGGTTGTTAAATTGATTATTGCATTCCTGTTATTTTGCGGGATTTCAAGTTCAGTATATATTATTAATGACATAATTGACTTGAAAAAGGATATGCTGCATCCGGTAAAAAGGTTTAGACCTTTGGCTTCAGGCAAAATAAAAGTAAAGTTTGCACTGTTAATTTTTTATATTATTTGCCCGGGTACAATACTATTATCCTTTTTTCTCAACAAATACTTTGGAATAGTTATATGCGTATATTTATTGATGAATTTATCCTATTCTCTGAAACTAAAAGATTTTGTATTTATTGATTTATTAATTATTTCTTTTGGTTTTGTTCTTAGAACACTTTCAGGAATAATATTAGTCCATGGGAAAAACTCATTCTGGTTTTTATTAAGTATAGCCTTTCTTTCATTATACCTTGGAATGAATAAGCGTAAAAAAGAGCTGCTTACACTTGAAGAAGATTCACAAAATCACCGCAAAAATCTTGGTGAATATTCCATTGGATTAATTAATGAGATAATTCCCATGCTGACAGCATGTACTGTAATATCTTATTCTTTCCACACACTATACGAAGTAAAGGTGAAATATACTATTTTTACTATACCCATTGTAGTATATGGAATTTTCAGGTATCAGTATCTTACAGATAAAGCCGGCTATGGCGAAAGTCCTGAATTGGTATTGTTAAAGGACAGGCCTATAGTTTTGGCTTTATTGGTATGGGGAGCTATATATATGTCTGCCAAACTTTTGCCATACGGATTATTTTAGCGAAGTTACATAATTGAAAGAAAAGGACTAAACAATGACATCTACACAAGGAATAATAGAAAGTTTTAAGCAAAAATCGAGTAAATTAATTCGCAATGGAGAAATAAGAGCATTTATTGAGAATTTAGGCATTGTATTTATTTTCAGATTTACATCTGCCGTTTTAAGTGTTATTGGACTAGTTTTAGCGGCAAGGTTTCTTGGAGCAGTTTCTGTAGGGCATATTACAGTAATTCAAAATACTGCCTATCTTCTTTATATTCCAATGTGCTTTAGCATTAATATGTCCATTATAAAATTCTTGCCTGACTGCAAGAATGAAGAAGAAGTTGAAGAGCTTCTAGGGTCTATTGGTGTTTGGAGTCTTGTACTGACTGCGTTAACAATAATTGTATACGGGCTATTTCATGTTTATATTAGTAAGGCATTGGGTTTCTCTGCAATGCAATTATTATTGACTGTAATTATGGCGGTTACTATAAATTATTCAATGATTACCGAGGCTATACTGAGGTCAAGGAAACGATTTTTGTCCTTAGGTATTATTAAAATGGTGAGTTCTTTGATATTTTTTGCATTTATGCTGATTTCCAGTCTTGTTTTAAAAAATTACTATTACTTTGTATATGGAATAATTATAAATCAGATTGTTGCAATAATATGGTCACTTAAAACCATAAAAATAAAGAAGTTCAGGTTTTCCATGGAAACTTCAAAAATAGCATACAAATATGGAGCAATTAATATGGTAAGCGGAGTTTTATCCTATATCATGTTTAACAGTGACCTTTATATCGTTAAGCACTTCTGTTCGGATTATGATGTGGGTATATATTCATTGTATCAGGTAAATATAAAAAACTTTTTTAACCTAATGTTTCATGAAATATTTGCAGTAGTATTTTTGCCGACTATTGTTCGGATGGATACCACAAAGATATATAAAAGGATTAAATCGCTTATACCTCTCATACTTCCACTTGCAATAATTGCCAATATGGGGCTTAGTATTGTCATGATATTGCTTTATGGAAGAAGTTACACCATAAATTGGATGTATGTTTTACTTATTTCGGTAAGTCTGGGTTTCCATTTTATGTATTACGTGTTTAATTCAGTATTTACTGTTGAAGGAAAAAAAGGTGCCATTCTTTGCATGAGTGTATTAGGAATACCCATGCCGGTTTTAATATTGACAAGTATTGTTTTAACAAGGACATGGGGGATAACCGGGGAGCTGACATCTTTACTCGTTACTCAGTTGACATTAGTTGTTGTGTTCTTATTAATAATAAAATTCAAATATTTAAAAAATGAGCAAACTCAAATAAAAGCATTGAAATGATTTTCTATAGTGAAAGGAGAACAAGATGAATAATAAAACATTAGTTTCAGTCATTATACCAAACTATAATTATGAGAAGACTCTGCCAAAGTGTTTTGAAGCACTGATGAATCAGACATATAAGAATTTTGAAATTATTTTTGTAGATGACGGCAGCACAGATAATTCCATAGAAATAGCTAAAAAGTATCCATGCAAAATAATCAAAACACCTAAAAACGGAGGCGTAGCGGTGGCAAGAAACCTTGGGGTTGAATACGCCTCAGGCGATATTCTGTTTTTTGTTGATAGTGACGTTGCTTTATATAAGGATGCAATTGAAAACACCTTGAAAGAGTTTGAGAAAGATATGTCCCTTGGCTGTGTGTGTGGAATTTATTCAAAAGATCCGTTATTTAAGGGAGGCTTGGCAAAAGAGTATCGAACCCTTCAGGGCCACTATTGGAGAATAACTTCTGTCGGTTATGTAACGGCAGGCTTCTTCTCATTGGGAGCTGTAAAAAAATCAGTATTCCAAGAATTGAATGGGTTTAATATAAATCTCAGTAATACAGAAGATATTGAATTCGGTAACCGACTCAATCAAAAATACCGTCTGCTGCTTACAGATAAGGTGGTAGGCTGCCATGATGATGAAGAAAGCCTGAAAACTCTTGCAAGAAAAATACATATCAGAGCTGTCCAAAGGATACCGTTTTATTTACATAGAAAGAAACTTACAAAAGGCTTTGAAACTCCTCTTAGAGGGCTTGGAATGTTGGCTGTTGGACTAAGTACAGTGTCAATTCCGGCAACAATACTAAGTCTATATTTTGCAGCTTTGTTTTTATTTTGTGTTATAGCATTTGTGTTATCTGACTTTGGACAATACAGGTTTGCCTTTAAGGAGAAGGGTTTTTTCTTTACGTTGGTATTTATAGCATTTCACTGGCTAATCACAGCTGCTGCTTTTTGGGGATTTGTCAGAGGTACTCTCAGTATGATATTCAGTAGTAAGTTCCGTGAAAAATATTCCTATGAAGGGTGAGCGAACACATGAAAAAGAAAGTTCTTATAACCGGAAATAATGGTGTTTTGGGTAGAAATCTTGTTAAGTATTTACATGAAAATGGAAGAGAAAATTACGAACTTGTTCTTTTTGATATAAATCAGAATAGCTCTGAATTTTCAAACTTTCAGGTATATAAGGGCGACATAAGAAAAAAGGAAGATGTTGAAAAGGTTATAGGTGATATTGATATAGTAGTACATTGTGCCGGAGCATCTCCTTCATATGAAGAAGCTCAGATATACGACATCATTATAAACGGTACGTCAAATTTATTAGAATGTGCATTTACTACAGGAAAGGTCGAAAGGTTTGTTTACATATCATCTACATCTGTGTATGGTGTACCTGAAAAGGCTCCAATATATGAGACAGACGAAGTTAAGCCCTATGACCCCTACAACAGGAGTAAGATAGAAACAGAAAGGCTTTGTGACCATTGGAGAAGTAAGGGCCACTGTGTCAGTGTACTTCGTCCGAGATCTTTTTTAGGGCCTGAAAGATTGGGAACTTTCGGAATACTTTATGAATGGGCAAGTGAAGGAAGGAACTTTCCGATGCTTGGTCCGGGGAAAAATAAATACCAATTACTGGATGTGGAGGATTTGTGTCAGGCAATTTATTTGGCCATATCAGTAGATGCTAACAACGCAAATGACCTTTTCAACATCGGAGCAAAAGAATTTTCTACCATAAAGGATGATTACCAGTCGGTACTTGATGCGGCAGGCTTTAACAAAAAGATAAAATGTTTTCCTGCAAAGCCAATGTTCTTTATTCTGAATATTCTTGAGAAATTAAAGCTTTCGCCTTTTTATAAAAGGCTGTATCTAAAACTCAACAGAAACTACTATGTTTCTATTGAAAAGGCAGAAAAGAAGCTTGGCTATAAGCCAAAACACTCAAATAAGGATTCGCTGGTAAGAAATTACCGCTGGTATCTTGAAAATAGGAACAAAATTGGGAATAAACCGGGGGCAAGCAATAATGTTGTTTGGAACCAGGGAATTTTAAAATATGCCAAACTATTTTTTTAAGTCATAAAATTTTAATAATATATAACAAGGGGGAGTTAGAAAATGTACGAGGATAAGAATTTTTTAACAATTGAAGATGCACATAATATGACAGAGAAAGAAAACCTGAGATTATTTAAAAAGCACATTTCAAGCCAACTGGGAAAAACACTTTCAATGCTTGGCTTTGCCGATTCAATACCTGTAGAAGCAAGCGGAATGTATGTTACCTTAAGAGATGGACGTAAAGTTCTTGATATGACGGGACACTTGGGAATGTTGGTTGCGGGACATAACCATCCGAGAATAATAGAAGTGAGAAAAAAATGGGCAGAAGAAAAGAGATTGGAATCATGGAAATTTTTCCCATCGCCGTATCAAGGAGTACTTTGCAATAATCTTTCACTTATTTTTCCTGAAGACCTTGAAGTTATGTTCTTTTGCAATAGTGGTGCCGAGGCTAATGAGGGAGCTCTTAAGCTTGCAGAAAAATATAGTGGTATGTCAAGGAAAACCGTTGTTTATACGGATATATCCTTTCACGGCAAGACTCATGCAACACTTACATTATCCGGATCTGAAAAGCATCAAAATGATCATTTCAATAAGACAGAAAACTGTATAATGATAAAGTATGGGGATATCCAAGATTTCAAACGAGTTATTGAAGAAAATAAAACCGGTAAAAATTCAACTAAAATAGGTACATTTATAATAGAGGCAATTCGTTCCGAAGGTGTCGTTATACCTGATAAAAGCTATTATGAAGAGGTTCGCAGGATCTGTGACAAGTATGACATCGTACTTATTATGGATGAGGTGTTTACAGGCTTCGGAAGGACGGGAAAAATGTTTGGCTTTGAGCATTATGGAATTTGTCCTGACATTTGTTCCTTCTCAAAGGCATTTGGTGGTGGAAAGGCCACTTTTGCAGGATTTATTACAAGACCAAAGATATTTAATAAGGCATATTCAAAGATGAATGAAGCAACACTTCACTCCACTACATATAACGGTTTTGGGGAAGAGGTAGTTTCTGCAATTGAAGTGCTGAATATTATCAGAGATGAGAAACTTCTGGAAAATTCAGAAGAAATGGGTAAATATCTATTATCAAGACTTCAGGAAGTCAAAAAGGAATTTCCTGATATAGTAGCTGATGTTCGTGGAGTTGGACTATTGGCATGTATTATTTTCCATTCAAGGGCAGAAAAGATAGTTAAATTTTTCTCAAGTACTGGAACGGATTTGGTAGAAAAGTTTGTTACAGGTTCTGTAATAACCTCAATGCTCAAGGACTACAGTATTCTGCTTAACACACCTCCACATGATTCAAGCCAGATACTTATTACACCAAGCCTTATTATTAACAGAGAACAAGTAGATTACTTTATTGAATCCCTCAAGAAGGTTTTAAGTGAGAACCTATGGAAAGTAGGCTTCGACTACCTTAAAAAGCTGAGAAGCTAGTCTTAAAAAGAAAACTACAGAGGGAGTAAGCATATGAAAAAAGCTAGTATTGTAATTCCTACAATGAATAAGCTTTCAAGGCTCCGCTTGATTCTAAAGGCTCTGGAATCTCAGGTTGATGAAACTGTAGAGGTTATAGTAATATTTGACGGTTGTTCAGAGAAAGTGCTTTGTGATTTTAAAAAGTTGAAGCTGGGTTTTGAAACAATACAAATAATTCACTCTGAAAACGTTGGACGTTCAAAGGCACGAAACTCCGGTATTCTCAAGGCATCCGGTGAAATTGTTATTTTTCTTGATGATGACAGGATACCTTGCAGTGACTTTATATCAAAACATGTAATGAGCCATAAAAATGGGCGTTTTGCTATAGTTGGACAAAGAAATAATGTAGAATATCCGGAAGAAGTCCTTGAACAGTTTTATTTAAATGGCTTAACAGAATCAGACTACCGTAGGATTGATGGGGATTCAATACCTGAACCCTATGAACCGGCTAAAAAAATTGCACGCCTTATATTCGGTCAGCTTATAGAACGAATAACTTTCAGTACCGGAAATTCTTCGGCACGCAGGCAAGACTTGATAGCTGTCAATATGTTTGATGAAAATTTTACAGGTTGGGGTCTTGAGGATACAGATTTGGGATACAGGTTAGGCAAATCGGGTGTTAAAATAAAAAGAAATTTTTCGATAGTAAATTACCATCTTGTTCATCCTGTAAATAAATCTCAACAAAGTAGCGAAAATCAAAAGAACTTTGAGTATTTCTTAAGAAAAATTAAAGGTGATAAAGCTTCAATATGGATGGCAAAATTTCTGAACAAGCTTATATACCGGTAACTCTTTCTGAATCCAAGTCTGAATAAATTTGGAGGTTTTATAACTGTGATGAAAAAATATGTACAAAACACAATTAAGACACTAGCAGTATTATGGTTTGTTTATATGATTATACATATTGTATTTGTAGGGAAATTCTTTCTTCTGAATTTCCCCGCAAGTACGCCTACATTCTTTTTCGTAATAGTTCCTGTTATACTATTGGTATACTTTTTAGTTCAAAAAAAGAAAAAAGTCATATTCATAGGTATAGTGTCAGTCTCCTTGATAATGGGAATAACTCAGTTTGATATAAATATTGCAACGAAAAGCAACAACAATATAAATAAGGATAATTACATGCCGGTGAAGGTATTTTGTTGGAACACAAACCTCTGGGATCAGCTGAAAGACGGAAATGCCTTTTATGATTATCTGAAAAATCAAAAGGCAGATGTTTACCTTCTTCAAGAATACCTTCACTGTGTAACTGACAGAAATGACAAAAGTCAGAAGCCATTTAAAATCTGCAATATTATTCCGGGCTTTCCACCAAATTATCTTACAATAGACGAAACAGAAAGGATTAAGAAAGAATTTCCGGGATACTATTTCTCAACAGACGGCCAGTTTGTTATTATATCTAAATATCCTATAATCCGGTCTCATGCGGACTATTCTGAGCAGTATGCAGTTTCAGATGTAGAAATTAACGGTAAAACAATGCGCTTTTTCAATGTGCATATGCTGCTTCACATAGAACCCGGAAATCCATTTGTGCCTTATTTTTACAATGCCATATCAAGAAGATACAAGGCCAGAGAAATTGGGTTTAAGAACTTATACGAGGACATCAAAAAAACAAAAACGGATTACTTTATAGAAGGAGATTTCAATTCATCAAAATCTATGGGAGTAATGAACGGGCTGCTGAAAGATCATATTGATACAGTAAAGTATTCAAAATACATTTTACCGCTTACGTTTGAGATGGATGGATTGAAGCTGTGGAGATTTGACTACGCTTTTGTACCTAAAAACGACAATATCCTTATAAGCTCACACAAATATCTCCCCCATAAGGGTTTATCAGATCACAATCCATTATCTATAAATATGTATTTAAAAAGGTGATTTAGTATGAATAAAAGCCATGATTACCCAAAGGTTAGTGTCATTATTCCTGTTTACAATACGGAAAAATATCTTGCCAAATGCCTGGAGAGTGTTATAAAACAGACATATAAAAATATAGAAATCATTGCAGTAGATGACGGTTCCGAGGATAATTCCTTTAGAATCCTGAATGAATACAGCAAAAAAGACAGTCGTATTAAAGTATTTCAAAATGAGGTAAACAGGGGTGTCAGCCATACACTAAATCACGCACTTAAACACAGTACAGGTCAAATAATTGCACGTATGGATTCAGACAATATCATGGTCATAGACAGGATTGAAAAGCAGGTTGCTTTTCTGATGGATAATCCGGAGTGTATAGTTGTTGGGGGACAGGAAACATATATTGATGAAGATGATAAAATAATAGGCGGAACCAGATTTCCTCTTAGTGACAAAGAAATAAAAAAGAAGTTTTTCTCCTTTCAGCCTATCGCAGATCCAGCCAGTATGTATAACTTCTCAAAAATTCCTCCCGAAGTTTTTTACTTTGATGAGAGCCTTACAGTAGCTGAAGGTTTGGATTTATACTTCAGACTATTTAAATACGGAAAGTTCGCCAATATAGAAGATTCAATTATACTCTACCGTCAAAGGCAAAATTCACTTATTTCAACAGATATTAAAAGAACCTTTAAATTTATATCGATTGTTAGAAAAAGAGCTAAAAAACAATATGGAATACGTCCGCCTTTTATGGCTGGAATTATTAACTTTTGTCAAAAAATAATTACTTCAATACTGCCTATATGGATAGCAGTCAAAATAAATGATGTTATTAAAAAACTAACTGTAAGGGTATAAAGAAAATTGACTTTTACAAACCTGTTTAATATTATGTATATAAAAGCTATATTTTACAAATTAAGTAATTAATGCCTGTGACTTTTTTCATAAATCTTTTGGCACTCGGAAATATACCCTTCCGGTTGAATGTCAGATAAATATAGTTTGATGAAGTATATAAATCAAAAACTTACATATGTGAAGCTGTACAGTTTTCTGAAGTTGAGGCACTGTACAGCTTTTTTAAAAGTTACTCTTGTTTTGCTTCTAATAAAAATATTATAATAAAATTGCTTATTAACTTATTACATTAGAAAATATCAGAATAAAGGGGTTACATATGAGTTTAAAAGATAAATACATTGAATTATATAATACATACATAAAACGTGACGGAGCTGACAAACTTCTGGAATACATGATGTCGAAATCAAGTGATTTTTTTACGGCTCCGGCAAGTACAAGGTTTCACGGTTCTTACGAAGGCGGCTTGGTCGAACATAGCTTAAATGTATATGAATGTTTGGTTGATTATCTTTCAAGGACAAGAGTAAAGGATATTTACGGACTAAATTATGATTCTGAAACAATTGCGATATCTGCACTTTTACATGATATATGTAAAATAAACTGTTACAGGCCGGGAACCCGGAATGTTAAGGACGAACGAGGTGTTTGGCAGACAGTTCCGACTTATGAGTATGATGACAGGCTTCCATATGGCCATGGTGAAAAATCAGTATACATAATAACAGGCTTCATGAAACTGACCAGAGAGGAAGCCTTTGCAATACGTTATCACATGGGCTTTTCGGGCTGTGAAGATAAAAGATGTATAGGTGATGCATTTGAGCAGTTTCCGCTGGCATTTGCATTATGTACGGCAGACATGGAAGCAACATATTTTATAGAAGGAAAATAAATTTAACAATGGTATAAAAATTTATTAGAGAGCAGGAAAGTATGTGGATAAAAAAATAGACCGCTTACAACATTATGGCTCAATATTGTATTTTCCTATATCCATTATTTACCTTGAGTCAGTTTTTAAAATAGCTGTATTTAAAGAGCTGCTTAACATCGGTTTTATTTATATGATTTTATTTTCAATTCCCGTTGGGATATTGTTATATTTAGTATGCAGCTTGTTCAATAGCAGAGCTAACAGAATTCTGTCCGTAGTACTTACTGTATTTCTGACATTCATATATATAGTTCAGGCTGTTTACTATCAAATATTCAGTACCTTTTTGACTTTATTCTCCTTAAACGGCACAGAACAGGTACTCCAGTTCTGGCAGGAGGTAATGATTGCCGCAAAAAACAAAGCTATTACTATTCTTTTCTTACTGACACCTATTATTTTCTTACTTATTTTCAGGAACCTTTTTCCGGAAAGAAAGCCCACGGTGAAGTTTAAAGGAATTTTGGCAGGAGTTATGGTAGGTTTTCAGGTAGCAGCTACCATTCTAGTGTCTCTGTCAAATACAGGAGAGCTCAGTACAAGTTTTCTTTATTCAAAAGCTGTTATACCCGATTTATCAGTAAACAGATTTGGTATGCTTACCACCTCGCGTCTGGATGTAAAGCATTTGGTTTTTGGATTTACAAGTACCGATGACGGTGGAGAGAAACAACAATTGACTCTATATCATTCAGCAAAGCAAAGTGAAGAAAATGCTAAAAAACCTACACCTGAACAAAGCTATAACTCTTCATCAGACGAAGTAAATTCTAATCAGGATTCACGGGAAGAATATAATACAATAAACCTTGATTTTGACAATTTGATTGCAGGAGAAAAAGACACTACTATTGCTGCCATGCACAGGTACTTTAAATCTGTCCAACCCACAAAAAAGAATAAGTATACCGGAATGTTCAAGGGTAAAAATCTTATTATGATAACTGCTGAGGGATTCTCGCCATATGCGGTAAACAAGGAGTTAACACCGACACTGTACAAAATGTCTCAGGAAGGTTTCAGATTTACCAATTTTTATACTCCTATATGGGGTGTCAGTACATCTGACGGAGAATATGTAGCTTGCAACTCACTGATACCAAAGCCTGGAATATGGAGCTTCTACGTTTCGGGAAGAAACTATATGCCTTTCTGTATGGGAAACCAATTAAAAAAGCTTGGATATGGAACACGTGCATACCACGACCACTCTTATACTTATTATCACAGAGATGTCTCCCACCCCAATATGGGATATACTTTTAAAGCAGTTGGTAATGGCCTCGAAATGAAAAAATCCTGGCCTGAATCAGACCTTGAAATGATACAGAAGACAGCCGATGACTATATTGGAAAAACACCATTTCACACATATTATATGACTGTCAGCGGACACTTGATGTACACCTTTAATGGGAATGCTATGGCTGATAAAAATAGAGAGCTTGTAAAGAATTTGTCATACTCAAGTGCTGTAAAAGCATATCTTGCTTGTAATATAGAGTTTGACAGGGCGATGGGAGAGTTAATAGACAGACTTGAAAAATCAGGACTTGCGGAAGATACACTTATTGCCATTAGCCCCGACCACTATCCTTACGGGCTCACAAACAGCGAAATAAGTGAACTGGCAGGACATCCCGTGGAAACAAATTTTGAACTTTACAAGGGGATATTTATATTATGGTCGAAGGGGATAAAATCTGAAGAGATAAGTAAACCCTGTGCCAGTCTGGACATATTGCCTACAATATCCAATCTAATGGGTGTGGAATATGACTCCAGATTACTCATGGGAAGAGATATACTGTCGGATGCACAACCTCTTGTTGTGTTTTCAAACTGGAGTTGGCTTACGGATAAAGCACGATACAATTCAAAAAGCGGTAAATTTATATTGGCAGAGGGAGAAACAAAAGAATCTGTGAGCAAACAATACAGGACTGAGACTGCACAACGTGTAAACGACATGTTTAAATTATCTGCAAAAATATTAGAAACAAATTATTACAACAAGGTGTTGAGATAAGGAATATTTGAGAAAAATGTAAATAAATAGAAAATAATATTATTTATTGTCTCATCTTGACAATTATTGCTGACGGATGTTATATTCTTTACAAGTAGAGATGAGAAGAGACGAGTTTAGATGAGATGAGATTAGAAACAGTAAAGGGAAGAGTACACCTGTTTTTTTAATAGGTTTTATTTGCCTTGGCTGCTTAAAATAAAATACACAAATTCACAACCTCTACTCAAAAAAATATTGATGGAGGTTTTTATATGGAAAAAAGATTAGTTCAAAAAAACAAAAAAGCAGGACTTACAATTTCTGACGTAATTCTCGTAGGTGTGTTACTGGCAACGGGAGCTGTACTCAAGTTCTTTGTAGGCTCAATGTTCAATGCCGGTATGAAGCCGAATTTTATCATTGCAATGTATTGTCTGGCAATTCTCATAATAAAGCCAAGGTTATCGGAAGCTATAATCATAGGTATCATAGCAGGAGCAATCTGTCAGGTTTTCCCGGGTACACCGTATATTAATATAATAAGTGAGCCTTTAGGTGCATTGGTAATGGCTTTACTCATTAGCCTACCTATCAAATTTAGAGCCTATTCACTATTAAAACCCGTACTGGCTACTTTTCTAAGTACTCTTGCAAGCGGACTTACTTACCTTGGAGTATTGTATATTGCGTTTTATGCAGGTGCGGACGTAAAAGCAATACCGTTCAATATGTTTTCAATAATAATACTGGCAACTGCTTTAGCAAATGCAGTAATAGTTCAGATTCTGTATATACCTGTAAAACTGGCATTAGGACGTGGAAGAGATGATTGAGTTCAAGGATTTTTCATTTAAATACAAAGCAGGTGAAGAGCCTGCTTTGGTGATAAAAAACCTTTCTATACAAAAGGGTGATTTCGTGGGTATCATAGGAAACAGCGGAGCGGGCAAGTCAACCTTTACCTATGCAGTTAACGGGGTTATCCCACATCACTATGACGGAGATTTTTATGGTGCGGTCAGGGTCAAGGGGTGTGATACTGTTGATTCATCACTGACACAGCTGGCGTTGAGCGTAGGAAGTGTATTTCAGGATATCGACGGACAAATGGTATCCTCAGTTGTAGAAGATGAGATATTATTTGGTCTGGAAAATTTCGGAGTCCCCAAGGAAGAAATTCAGCAGAGAATAACAGATATACTTATAATGGTTGGTATAGAAGATTTGCGGTATAGAAACATCAACACACTAAGCGGCGGTCAGAAGCAAAAGGTTGCCATAGCGGCTGTAGTTGCATTGATGCCTGACATATTGGTACTTGACGAGCCAACTGCCGAACTAGACCCGCAAAGCAGCCAGCAGATATATAATATGTTAAAAATGCTGAACCAAAAACTGAACATAACAATAATAGTAGTTGAGCAGAAAATAATGTTGCTCAGCGAGTTTTCAAAGAGAATCATAATATTGGACAAAGGTAAAATCTATCTGGATGGTACACCAAAAGAGGTGCTGAGTGATACATCCAAATTGACGGATATTGGTGTTAACTGCCCAAGGGTAGCAACTCTGGCAAACAATCTTAATCAGCTCAAAATATACAATGGACCGGTTCCTGTAAATGTTGCGGAAGCCGAAACCATGGTCAGGAGCGTACTCGGGTGATAAAGTTCGATAACGTAAGCTTCGCATATGACAAAAATAACATTCTTAACAATATAAACCTTTCTGTAAAAAAAGGAGAATTTGTTGCTATTGTGGGCAGAAATGGAGCAGGAAAGACTACTCTTATGAAACTCCTAAACGGCTTGCTGAAACCCACATCGGGTGTAGTCAACATTGCGAGCCTTAATACCTCTTATACAAGAACAAGTGAGTTGGCGAAACATGTAGGATTTCTGTTTCAAAACCCCGACAGACAGATTTGTCGCAATACTGTTAAGGCAGAGATAGAATTTGGACTGAAATGTATACTGACAGACAATGCTGACATTGAAAAAAGATGCAGCAGCACAATAGAAAAATTTGGCTTGCTTCCTGACAAGGACCCATTTTCCCTGAGCAGGGGAGAGAGACAGAAAGTCGCACTGGCATCAGTATTGGCTTTGTCGCCGGAAATACTTGTATTGGATGAACCTACAACCGGATTAGACTACAAGGAATGTATGCATATAATGGAAACAATAAATGAGCTGAACAGTAGCGGAACGACTGTTGTTATGGTATGCCATGATATGGAGCTGGTTGCGGATTTTGCACAAAGAATAGTTGTTGTGGGGGATGGTCGTATACTTGCAGACGATATTTGCCGGAGGGTAATGTCCCGCCCGGAAGTATTAAAGGAGGCCTCCCTTGCACCACCGCAGATAGTGGAGTTGTCATTAAAGCTTGGGACAGATTTTGAGGATGTATTTACAGTGGATGAAATGACAGAAACTATATCACAAAAAGCCAAGAGAGAGGGTGTATAATGTGAAGGGTATTTTGGAATACAGTCAGGGCGAGACCATAATACACAGGTTAAACCCTTTATCAAAAATGATAGTCGCTTTTCTGATTTGCTTGAGCAGCTTTGCCAACAATAACATTTACTTTACAATTGGAATTATTGCAGTAAACCTTCTCATAGCCTATCTTGCTCAAATTTTTGACAAAGCCTTGTCTTTGTTGATTACACTATTTAAAATAGGCATTGTACTTTTTTTGTTGCAGGTCTTCTTCATAAGAACCGGGAATATACTTTTAACTCTTCCCTTCAATTTATACATTACTGATATAGGCTTGAAATTCAGTATACTGCTGGTTTTGAGACTTGTAGGGGCAACCATGCCTTTAGTTATAATTCTTACAGTTACCAGAATGAGCGATCTTACTAATGTTATGGTGCAAAAATTTCATATACCATATAAGTACACCTTTGCATTTACAACCGCTCTTAGGTTTATACCCATTTTTGAAAATGAAATGAAGGGTATAATTGAAGCCCAGACTGCAAGAGGAGTTGAGTTTGATACAAAAAACCCTGTAAAGAAGCTAAAATTAGTACTTCCACTTTGTGTTCCGCTTCTTATATCCTCAGTTAAACGGATTGAGGGCAGTGCAATATCTGCCGAATTGAGAGGCTTTAATTTAAGAAGCAGAGACAGCGGATATAAGACATATGGCTTCATTGGTATGGATTATATAGCAATGCTGTTTTCAATATTGCTATTATTAACAAGTATTATCATACTATAAAAATTACCAAGGTTTATTCGGCGGAAATCCAAATGTTTGGACAACTTCAAAAAGATCACTCTTTGCTAAATCGGAAGGTGTGACTAGTAAACCTTTGTTACCGTCTATATCATATCCACAGTGGTAGTATGCCTGCCATATCATTTGTGAACAGTTCTCTACCTTTGGCTTGACAGCATCGTAGAGTTTAGGAGAGTAAATGCCATATTTTATCCCTGCAAGATTTTTAACAGCAAAAGCTACGATTTCATTCAGCTTTTTCTGATCTGCATTTTTCAGCCTTAAAATCTTAAAGGTTGGAAAGTACTGCCACTTGGATATATCCTGGGTTATACTGTGACTACCGGGTGTAAGAGATTCCAAAGTTATTCCCTTTTTAGCATCTATAACAATGCCACAGTGTCCATGCCTCCAATAAAGGGTGTAACAGGATTTAGTCAATAGTATGTCACCGTTTTTTACCGGCGCCATTTGAATAAACCTGCTTAATGAGCCGTTAACAAGAATAGATTCCTGAACTGTAAAAGGGTTCAGCTGTTCTCTGAATATCTTGTTCCTTTTAAAATAGTTATTCTGAATAGAAAGAATTTTTTCGTTACCGTCAGAGGATAAACGAAAATCATCAATAGCTGTTTTTGAAAGACCTGTTTGTTTAAATAAAAATGAATAATCTTCGCATGTTAGTTTATTTTTATTTAAAATGCATGAAATATCAGCCTGAGGTCCTTGCGGAGTATAACTGGCATCATATACATTTTTCCAGATAAAAACGCAGTAAAAAATAATAAGGATACTTATAATAAGTAACAAAAACTTACCTTTCTTTTTAAGGGTACTCAAGGGTACTCAACTCCTATTTTAAATGATAGGGATATTATTTCCAGTTAAAAAAATAAAATTCCTATTCCAAGGGTCAGACATAAAATAACAAAATTATGTATAATCAATATAATTAAAAATACTTACTAGGAGATATAAGAAAGAGGTATATTATGAAAAAAAGTTATTCTTTGGTAGGCACGTTACTCATAGGTGGGGGCGCTTTGCTACTGGTTTTAAAAGTGCTGTTTGGTATAAATTTTATGGATTTAAACGCTGGAGACTTTTGGGTGTTTATAGTACTACTGATGGGGTTGTCTTTTGAGTTCAGCTATTTCTTAACAGGAAGAAAGCCCGGATTACTCATACCCGGAGGAATTATTACAACCATAGGAATACTGTTTATGTTTGAGGTTGCGACAAATTGGTATTTTGCTGCTTATACATGGCCAGTGTATATCTTATCTGTGGCAGTGGGACTATTTCAGATGTATCTGTTTTCAAACAGAGAAAAAGGTTTGTTAATAGCAAGTTTGATAATTGCTGGAGTTTCAGCATTCTTCTTTGCATGTATGTTCCTTAATAGAATATTGACATTTATAAAACCAAGTGTATTTATTCCGGTAGCACTCATAGCAGCAGGTATTGCCATATTTGCCAGTGGCAGGAAACCGAAGGGGCAATGGTAAACCAAGTCATAAATTGAAATACATACTTTCCTGCAAGAATATGGTATATTAGAGTTAAAGGCCGGAGGTGTGTTTTTATGGTGTGGAGGCAATTAAGAGAACAGCAAGAGAATTTGTTGAGTCCTTATGCAGCAAGAAGTGTTAATTCTTTTGGCAGAATAATAAATGAGGAAAAATGTCCTATCAGGACAGATTATGAGCGTGACGGAAACAGGATTCTATACTCTATGGAGTTTCGAAGACTAAGACACAAAACTCAGGTATTTTTTAATGCAAAGAACGACCATATATGTACACGGATGGAGCATGTACTGAACGTGGGCTCAATTGCTGTCACTATAGCAAGGACCCTCAATCTGAATCAGGACCTTACTTATGCAATTGCTTTAGGACATGATTTGGGGCATGCACCCTTCGGTCACAGTGGTGAACGGGTATTAGATAAATGCATGAAGAAAGTAAATAAGGAAAGTGGCTTTAAACATGAACTTCACAGCCTTAGAGTTGTAGAAAAGCTTGCTACACGTATCTCAAAAGAAAAAATACATGAAAGATGCGGTCTGAACCTCACATTTGAGGTAAAAGACGGAATAGTTTCACATTGCGGAGAAAAATATAACGAATACTCTTTAAGAAGAGATATGGAGAAAACGCCACAATCACTGCTAAGTTTGAAGGACCGGGGACATCTTCCCTTTACTCTTGAAGCCTGTATAGTAAGACTGGTGGACAAAATAGCATATGTTGGCAGAGATATTGAGGATGCTGTACGTGTGAACCTGATGAATATGCATGACATACCCATGGACATAAGAAATGAGTTGGGAAACACAAATGGGGAAATAATAAATACTCTGGTTTGCGATTTGGTTGAGAACAGTTATGGAAGAGATTGTATTCAGCTTAGTACGGAAAAAGGTCAGGCCCTTGAAAAGCTCATAAACGAGAATGTAAGGTTGATTTACAAGGCTGATAAGATTACCAGGTATGAAAAAATTGCTGAAAATACTCTTGAAGGCTTGTTTGACAGCCTTCGTAACAGCCTTTCGGATTTTGAAAGGCTTCAGACAAATGAAAATAAGGTTTACAGAATGTTTTATAACTTTATAGCAGACAAAGCATATGATAAGTCTGAAAGTGATGCTCAAAAAGTAATAGACTTTATAGCAGGCATGACAGACCAGTTTGCACAAAGCTGCTTTGAAGAAATATACTGGATGTAGGTGGAAATATGGATGATAAAAGCTTTCATTTTTTTGCGTTTCTATCAAGGATGAAGTATATAAACCGATGGGGACTTATGCGCAACACGTATACCGAAAATATACAGGAACACAGTTTACAGGTTTCTATAATTGCACATGGGCTGGCAGTGATTAAAAACACATATTTTAACGGAGAAGTAAACCCTGAGAGAGTAGCAATACTTGCAATGTTCCATGACTGCAATGAAATAATAACAGGGGATATGCCTACGCCCATAAAATATTATAACCCTCAGATAAGTAAAATTTACAAGGATATAGAAGACATATCAAAGGAAAAAATCATATCTATGCTGCCCGAAGAAATGGCGGATGAGTATTACTCGTTATTCTTTAAAAATCCGGATGACATGAAATGCTGGAAACTAGTGAAGGCAGCTGACAGGATTTCTGCATATATAAAATGTGTTGAAGAAGTAAAAGTTGGAAACAACGAATTCAAAAAGGCTCGGGAAACCATTCTGCAATCAATATTGGAGATAGATTTGCCTGAGGTCGGATATTTCATGGAGAAATTCATACCAAGCTTTAATTTGTCCCTTGATGAGATTGATTAATTTATTGAGACTGTTATATAATTAAGATTGTATTGGAAAAATATAATAGTATTACATTCTTAATTCAATATCAAAAGGGGCAAAAAAATGACATTTGAAGATAACATAGGTACAAAGTGTATTATAAACGGAGAAACCTTGTATGCTGAAGCGCTGAATAATTATTCAGAAGAAAAGTATACGGCTTGCTATGAAGTTATTCGTATAATAAAAGGGATTCCGTTATTTTTTGATGATCACTTTACACGTCTAAAAAATTCTGTACACAAGACCCAAAATGATTTGGAAATATCAAAAAAGGATTTAAGGGCTCAAATTACCCAAATATGTAAGTTGAATGGCTTAGAAAACTGTAACGTAAAAGTACTGGTTCTACTTTATGAAAAAGAGCAGATTACGCTTCTGCATATAAATAAGTTCTATTATCCTTCACAAGAGGAATATGCTAGAGGTGTAAAGTGTTGTACAGTCAAGCTCAAGAGAAACAATCCAAATATCAAAATGATAAATACTTCATATAAGGCAGAAATTAAGCGGGTCTCAGAAGAAAATAATGCTTTTGAAGTGCTTTTGGTAGATGACAACGATAAAATAACAGAGGGCGGAAAGTCCAATGTTTTTTTTGTAAAAGGTGACAAAATATATACATCTCCCGAAGAATATATATTGAAAGGTATTACGAGGCAATATATAATTGATGTTTGTGTAAAACTAGGATATGAAGTAATAGAAACATTGATTGGTGTTGACCAGTTAACTAATTTTGATGCTGTGTTTATAACCGGTACATCTATTAATGCAATGCCGTTAAAAACAATAGACGAGTGTGTATTGAATTCGTCTGAGAATGTTGTAACCAAAAATGTCATGGGAGGTTATAACAGTCTTATATCGGCATATATTCAAGGCAATTGCAATGAGAAATAGAAGATTACATTAATTTGGGAGGTTGGGTATGAGATACCTTGAAAATGCGTTTAAGTTTACGTTTAAGAACTTTATAATTACCATTCCATTACTGGTAGCTATGGCAATACCGAGTATGGTTATGGGTGTGGGTTCCTTAGGATTTCTATTTAATATTAAGAATTTTGAACAGATATTTAGTCAGATGCTGGACAATAACGGACAGTTTATGCCAACATACCATATGTTCCTCAGCTTATATGGGCCAACAATGATTATAAGTATGATAGTTTCAACGTTTTTGACTCTGGTTTTATCTATTTTGGTTTATCCTGCAACATACGGAATGATAAATAAAAAGTATGAGACAGGCATTTCAACACTTAGTGATATGACAAATTCCATGACTAAGTATATCGGAAGATTTGTACTTTACGGTTTATTAAAAATTGCTATGTGGATAGGAATGGTAGTAGTATATCTTATACTTATTGCAATTGCAATTGTAATAGTAACAGCAGTTTCAAGTGTTGCAGGTGCAATATTGATAGTGCTGTTTACATTAGCATTTATTGCTGCTTGTATAGCACTTGCGGTATACACTTCTATGTGGTTTACATCAGTTTGTGTAGAAGATACGGATATAATGACAGGATTGAAAAATTCATTCCGTTATGTAGCAGGCAGTTTCTGGACCATATTAGGAATGAGCATCCTTATATCTTTATTGGGAACAATAGCAGGAACAATAATAGGAATGGTAGTTGGATGGATTCCTATTATTGGAGGAGCTGTTTCGTCCATAGTATCATATCTTGCTGAATTTATATCAATTGTATTTTTCTTTGAAATTTATCGTGAAAAATCAGGGAAATATGCTTGTGAAGAATACTACAAGCAAATGAACAGCGGATTTTAAAGAATAGCTGTTTCAATTACTAAAAAGACCTTGTTTCGGAATGTAGATATTCTGTGCAGGGTCTTTTAAATTTTAAAATAATACCGAATATTACAAGAAAAATACTTGACAAACAAATATGCTAATGTTATTTTTAGTATATAATTAGCACTCAACATTAAAGAGTGCTAACAAGAGAGGTGATTATAATGCTACTTGACGATAGAAAATTGAAAATACTTCAAGCAATTATAGATGATTATATATATTCTGCTGAACCTGTAGGCTCCAGAACTATTGCCAAGAAGCATGAACTTGGTTTGAGTTCGGCTACAATTAGAAATGAAATGGCTGATCTTGAAGAAATGGGTCTTTTGGAACAGCCATATACATCGGCAGGCAGAGTTCCTTCCGATAAAGGGTACAGGCTTTATGTTGACCAGCTGATGAAGATAAATGAATTAACTGATAGTGAGATAGAGAAAATCCGAAGTGATATGAATATTCGTATAAACGAACTTAGTCAGCTCATAAGGAATGCATCCGCGGTTATGTCAAGATTTACCAAATATACATCTATGGCCATAACACCTCATATGAAACAGAGTGTATTAAAAGCTGTTCAGGTAGTACCTATAGAGCCTGGGAAAGCATTGGTGATTATTGTTACGGATGCTAACGTTGTAAGAAATAATCTGATAAGAATTCCTGAGAGTGTTACACCTGATTTCTTAATTCAGATTTCAAATATGCTAAACGAGCAGTTAAAGGGATTTACTTTGGAAATGCTCAAATCGGACATATTAAATGAAAAGTTTGAAAAACTGAATTCATTGCCTTATGGATTAATTAAACCAATCCTAGACGGGATAGAGGATTTGATTAAGACAATTGATAAGCCGGAAGTATATCTTGATGGGGCAACAAATATTCTGAATTTTCCGGAGTTCAAGGAAGTTGATAAGGCAAAGGAGTTTTTGAATATACTGGATGAAAAGAAGTTTGTATCTGACCTTCTTACTAATAATTCGAATAAAAACAATGAGATAATTATTCACATAGGAAATGAGAATGCTATAGAAGGCATAAAAGATTGCAGTTTGGTTACTGCATCCTATACTGTAGGTAATCATGTAATAGGAACAATAGGAATTATCGGGCCAACCAGAATGGAGTACTCAAAGGTTGTGTCATCTATGAATTATATAAGGAATAAAATCAATCAGGAGATTCTTAAACTTCTGGATAATGGATAGTATAAATAAGGAGGTAGTATTCAGGCAATGAAAAAAGAAAAACATCCTAAGGATGAAAAACAAAACACTAAGGAAATGAATTCTGAAGAAATCAACAAAGGAGTAGAAAATCCGGAGATATCAGAGACTTCTGATGTGAAGGAGGACGAAGCAGTAAATACGGAAATTGAGGACTTAAAAGCAAAATTGGAAGAAAAGTCTAAACAATGTGAAGAATTCAAAAATATGGTTCAACGTACAGCAGCCGAGTTTGACAATTATAAAAAAAGAACAATCAAGGAAAAGGAAGCTCTTAGCCTTGATATAGCAATAGACACAGTAGATTCCTTCCTGCCGGTAGTAGATAACCTCGAGAGAGCTTTGAAAGCTGCAGAGAACATGGAAAACAATCCACTGAAGGAAGGCGTTGAAATGGTTATGAGACAGTTGAAGGATTGTCTCGACAAGTTGGGAGTAGAAGCAATAGAGGCAGTTAATAATTCATTTGACCCTGAACTCCACAATGCAGTAATGCATGTAACGGATGATGAAATTGGCGAAAATATTGTGGTTGAGGAATTTCAGAAGGGTTATACAATGAAGGGCAAAGTAATCAGACATAGTATGGTAAAGGTAGTAAACTAACACAGTAGTTTTAAAATAAAAAAACGATGAACAAATATATTAAGGAGGGTATTATTTATGTCAAAAGTAATTGGTATAGATTTAGGTACCACAAATTCATGTGTGGCAGTTATGGAAGGCGGCGAGCCTGTTGTTATTGCAAATCCGGAAGGAAATAGAACTACCCCTTCTGTTGTAGCATTTTCAAAAACAGGTGAACGTATGATAGGGCAAGTTGCAAAAAGACAATCTATCACAAATCCTGAAAGAACAATAATTTCAATAAAGAGAGAGATGGGAACTGACCATAAGGTTGATATAGATGGTAAGAAATATTCACCACAGGAAATATCTTCAATGGTACTTCAAAAGCTTAAGTCCGATGCAGAAGCATATCTTGGGGAGACAATAACTCAGGCGGTTATTACTGTTCCTGCTTACTTTAGTGATGCTCAAAGACAAGCAACAAAGGATGCCGGTAAAATTGCCGGATTGGAAGTTCTCAGAATTATAAACGAGCCTACAGCAGCAGCTTTGGCATACGGTCTTGACAAAGAGCATGACCAGAAAATAATGGTTTATGACTTAGGTGGAGGAACCTTCGACGTATCCATACTTGAAATCGGTGACGGCGTATTCGAAGTTCTTGCAACACACGGTAATAACAGACTTGGCGGAGATGACTTTGACCAGAGAGTAATAGATTTCCTTGTTGATACCTTCAAAAAGGAAAATGGAATAGACCTTAAAAACGACAAAATGGCAATGCAGAGATTGAAGGAAGCAGCAGAAAAGGCAAAAATTGAACTTTCCGGTGTGACTTCATCTAATATAAACCTACCGTTTATAACTGCTGATGCAACAGGACCAAAGCATCTTGATGTAACACTTACAAGAGCTAAATTTGATGAAATTACAGCTGATTTAGTTGAAAATACTATGGGACCTACAAGACAGGCTATGCAGGATGCAGGGCTTACACCTGACAAGATAGACAAAATTCTCTTAGTTGGTGGTTCTACAAGAATTCCTGCAGTTCAGGAAGCAGTAAAGAAGTACTTAGGAAAAGATCCTTTCAAGGGAATTAACCCTGATGAATGTGTTGCTGTTGGAGCTGCAATTCAGGCAGGTGTATTAACAGGTGATGTAACCGGACTTCTCCTTCTGGATGTTACACCATTATCACTGGGACTTGAAACACTTGGCGGAGTATTCACAAAACTTATTGAAAGAAATACAACAATTCCTACAAAGAAGAGTCAGGTATTTTCTACAGCTGCAGACGGACAGACAAGTGTTGAGATTCATGTATTACAGGGCGAAAGAGAAATGGCTCAATACAACAAGTCTCTTGGAAGATTCCAGCTTACAGGTATTCCATCAGCACCAAGAGGTGTACCGCAAATCGAAGTTACTTTCGATATAGATGCAAACGGTATAGTTCATGTATCCGCAAAAGACCTTGGAACAGGTAACGAGCAGAAGATAACAATAACTGCTTCAACTAATCTATCTGATTCTGATATAGACAAGGCTGTAAAAGAAGCAGAGAAATTTGCTGCGGAAGACAAACAGCGTAAAGAAGAAATCGACGTTAGAAATAATGCGGATTCCTTGGTTTACCAATCAGAGAAGTCATTAAAGGAACTTGGCGACAAAGTATCTGCTGATGATAAGGCAAAGATTGAAACCGGAGTAAACAAGGTAAAGGATGTCTTAAAAGGTACTGACACAGAAGCAATTAAGAAGGCTACCGAAGAGTTGCAGCAGGCCTTCTACGAAATATCTTCAAAAATATATCAACAAACTCAAGGAGCTCAGGCAGACCCTGGAGCAGCCGGGTTTGGAGGACAGCAGGGAGCAGCTGGAGCAGGACAGGATGATAATGTTGTTGATGCAGACTATAAAGTTGTTGACGATGATAAATAAATATATAATAATGTATAGGGGCTTAAATGCCCCTATAGCATTAACAGCATAAGGTTTTCATAAACGCCAAAGCTTACATAATACAGCTCTGGCTTATTTTAGGTTGCTGGTTAGCTGTGTAATGAGACAGGAGTTGAAATTCGATGGCAGAAAAAAGAGATTATTACGAAGTATTGGGCGTTGATAGAAACGCTAACGATGCTGAACTTAAAAAAGCATATAGGAATCTTGCAAAAAAGTACCACCCCGACGTTAATCCGGGAGATAAGGCTGCAGAAGCGAAGTTCAAAGAGGCAAATGAAGCCTATGAGGTTCTTAGTGATTCACAGAAAAGGGGAAGGTACGACCAGTTTGGTCATGCCGGAACTGACCCTAACGGATTTGGCGGTGCAGGTGGTTTCTCCTCTGATTTTGACTTTGGCGGAATCGGAGATATATTTGAAACTTTCTTCGGCGGCTCAGGTTTTGGAGGAAGAAGCAAAACAAGAAGAGGTCCTCAAAAGGGTGCGGACATTAAATACTCTATGGAAATCAGCTTTGAAGAAGCTGCCTTTGGTATTGAGCGTGAAATAAACGTAAGTAAAATGGAAGTATGCTCAAAATGTACCGGGTCTGGAGCCAAACCCGGAAGTAATGTAACAACCTGCAGCCATTGTAACGGAACAGGTCAGGTTCAGATAAAACAAAACACACCGTTCGGGCAATTTATAAACACTAAAACATGTGATGCATGCAAAGGTGAAGGAAAGATTATTACAGAGCCTTGTCCGGCTTGTAACGGAAAAGGCAGACTGAGGAGTACTAAGAAGATAAAAATAGATATTCCTGCGGGAATTGATGACGGTCAGACCATTTCATTGAGAGGTGGTGGAGACCCGGGATTAAAAGGTGGGCCAAACGGAGATTTGTATGTTAATATCCGTGTAAAATCTCATCCTCTATTTTCAAGACAGGGAAATAATGTTGTATGCGATGTACCAATTACATTTACGCAGGCAGCATTAGGTGCTGAACTAGAAGTTCCTACTCTTGACGGAAAAGTTAAATATACTGTACCGGAAGGAACTCAAACAGGCTCTGTATTCAGATTGAAGGGAAAAGGAATACCTTACTTAAGAGGAAATGGCCGCGGAGACCAGTATGTTAAAGTAACCATTGAAGTTCCGAAAAAACTCAATGACAAGCAAAAAGCATTGCTGAGGGAATTTGCCGAAATAAGCGGAGATGAATCCCATGAGCAGAGAAAAGGCTTTTTTGACAAAATGAAGGACGCATTTAAATAAATTTAGAATTTTACTGCTCATGGAGGCAAACGGATAAATATGAAATGGTATGAAATACGGGTAAATACTACTGACGAAGCAAGTGATGCGGTTTCAGAAATGCTTACGACAATGGGTGCCGGAGGTGTAGCTATCAAGGACCCATTTGATATAAAAAAAGAAATATTAAAACCAAATACTTTGGATTATGCAGATGACGAATTCCTTAATTCATTAGGTGAGGATGTTATTATACAAGCATATTTTCAGAGCGGAAATGATATAGACGAGTTGTTAAAGAAAATAAATGATGGTTTGGGAAATATTTCCCAATTTTTAGATATTGGAAAAGGTCTTGAGGGATACGGCGAAGTAGATGATGAAGACTGGTCTACAGCTTGGAAAAAGTACTATAAACCCCTTCAACTTACAGACAGGATTGTAATAAAACCGACATGGGAAGATTATAGTACAAAAGGTAATGAAATAATAATACAAATGGACCCCGGAATGGCCTTTGGAACAGGGACACACGAAACAACCCAGATGTGTTCCATACTCCTCGACAAGTATATGAAAGACGACACGCAGGTGCTTGATATTGGCTGTGGTACGGGTATTCTTTCAATAATAGCGGCAAAACTTGGAGCCAAAACAGTTGAAGCTATTGATATAGATGAAGTTGCCGTAAAAGTTGCAAAAGAAAATATCGAGCTGAATGAGGAGACTTCAAAAGTATCGGTATATAAGGCTATATTGTCTGATTTGAAGCAGGAAGAACAAAAGTACGATATAATAGTAGCTAATATAATAGCAAATGTAATTATTGACTTGTCCTCGCTAATACCTTATCATTTAAAAAAGGAATCGTTATTTATTACTTCAGGTATTATCAAAGAAAGAAAACAGGAAGTAATAGATGCTTGTGAAAAAAACGGGATGTCACGGATAGAAACCCTTGAAATGGGAGAATGGGTGGCAATGGTGTTTAAATGTCCAGATACTTTGTAGAAGAAGCTCAGATAGCTAATGGCAGAATTAACATAGTTGGCGAAGATTTTCAACATTTAAAAAAAGTGCTAAGAGCTCAGTTAAAGGACGAAGTCACAGCGTGCTGTGGAGGATTTGACTACACTGCTGAAATAGAAGAAATAAATGATAGTTCAATTATTTGTATAATAACAGATGTAAATAAAAATTTTACGGAATCGCCTTTAAAGGTTACATTGTTTCAGGGCTTACCAAAGTCGGACAAGATGGAGTTAATTATACAGAAATGTGTTGAACTTGGAGTTTGGGAAATAGTTCCTGTAATCACAGACCGTTGTGTTTCAAGGATAAATACTGATAAGGATGCTAAAAACAAACTTGCTAGATGGCAAAAGATAGCAAGAGAGGCAGCAAAACAGTGTAATAGAGGAACAATTCCAAATATTCTCTATCCCATAACCTTTAAAGAAGCTGTTGAAAAGGCGTCTCAAGCAGAACTGGCTATTATACCTTATGAGAAGGAAAGTGCGGTTGGGCTTAAAAATATTGTACCCCGGTATGAAGGGATTACCAGTGGAAGTATTATCATTGGTCCTGAAGGCGGGTTTGAAGAAAAAGAAGTTCAAATGGCTGAAGACAGAGGAGTCAAGAAAATATCTCTGGGGCCAAGAATCCTACGCACGGAAACTGCCGGAATGGTAGCTTTATCACTTTTGATGTATGAATTAGGAGATGTGTCTAATGGGAGAACTTAAATTTGTTGTTGTTGATGATGCAGTATTTATGAGAACCTTAATTAAAAGAATGATTGAAGAAAATACAAACTATCATGTAGTAGGTGAAGGTGCCAATGGCCGTGAAGCTATAGAACAGGCAAAGCGCAGTCAACCTGATATAATGACTCTTGATATAACAATGCCGGAAATGGATGGAATTATGGCAATAAAAGAGATATTGGAAGTAAGCCCTGCTACCAAGATAATAATGGTTTCGGCAATGGGACAGCAGGCTATGGTAATAGATGCAATAAAAATGGGAGCTAAAGATTTTATTGTTAAACCTTTTGATAAAACCAGGGTTCAACAAGCAATCGAAAATGTTATAAATCTCTGATAATATGTCTATTATATAAATGGGGGATAATGTCCTCCATTTTATTTTTTATAATTTTTAAGTAATAACACATTATTATAAGAAATGCTGTAATAAATTAAAAACATTAGTAAATTGAAGTAAATTGATAAAAATATATGAAAAGTAGTAATTTATCCTTTAAATTCTGCAAATTTGTGTTATAATACTAAGCGGGATTAATAGTTATATTTTGGGTTAAATTTTATCCCAGTTACCGGAGGCATATAATGGTTAGAAGTATGACAGGTTTCGGTAGAGGAACCTTTAGTGATAATGGCAAAGAATTTACTGTAGAAATAAAAACTGTAAACCATCGTTATATAGATTTTTATATAAAATTACCGAGACAGATTGGTTATCTTGAGGAAAGAGTCAGAGAAGTAGCGTCTAAGAACCTTTTCAGAGGTAAAGTAGATATATTTATTTCATTCGAAGACCGCTCAGATAATTCCAGAAGTGTTACACTTGATGAGCCACTGGCAGGAGCTTACATACAGGCAGTTGAAAAGCTCAAGGGGAAATACAGTTTGAAGGATGACTTGAGTGTATCACTTATTTCCCGTTTTCCTGATGTTTTAAGAATAGAGAAAAATGAAGATGATGAAGAACATTTATGGTCCGTTCTTAAAAAAGCATTGGAAGCGGCAATAGCTTCGCTTCTCCAAATGAGAGAAAAAGAAGGAAATGAATTAAGAAACAGCCTGCTTCAGAAAGCTGACTATATGGAAACCATTATTTCGGATATTTCCCAAAGAAGTCCTCAGGTTGTCACTGAATATAAGCAAAAGCTGGAATACAGGATAAAAGAATTGCTGAATCAGCAAACTGTAGATGAAAACAGGATTGCAATGGAAGTAGCAATATTTGCTGACAGGTGTGGAATAGATGAAGAATTAGTGAGACTGGGAAGTCACTTAACACAGTTAAGAGATATTTTAGATATAAAGAAACAGCCTATTGGAAGAAAACTTGACTTTTTGGTTCAGGAAATAAACAGGGAAATAAATACAATCGGTTCAAAATCAAATGACATAATTATTACTAAGAACGTTTTGGAATTAAAGAGTGAAGCTGAAAAAATAAGAGAACAAATTCAGAATATGGAATAAATATCAGGAGGATTGTATGAAGCTTATAAATATTGGCTTTGGGAATATTGTTTCCGCTAACAGACTCGTGGCAATTGTAAGTCCGGAGTCGGCACCTATTAAAAGAATTATACAGGAAGCAAGAGACAGAGGTATGCTGATTGACGCAACATACGGAAGAAGAACAAGGGCAGTAATAATTACTGACAGCGACCATATAATTTTATCAGCGGTACAGCCTGAAACAGTAGCCCACAGATTGAATACCAAGGACAACGATGACAATGAAACTGATGAAGATTCAGTTACTGAGTAGGAGGAGATCATGCAACAAAAAGGCCTATTAGTTGTAGTGTCCGGACCTTCAGGAACTGGAAAGGGTACGGTATGCAAAAAATTGTTGTCTCAAAGGGATAATGTGAGGTATTCTGTTTCAGCCACTACCAGAAAGCCACGAGAAGGCGAAATTGAGGGCCAGAGTTATTTCTTTGTTTCAGAAAGCAAATTTTTGGATATGATAAAGAATGATGCCCTCATTGAATGGGATAAGTACTGTGACAATTACTATGGTACACCAAAGTCATATGTGGATTCCTGCATGGAAAACGGTATGGACATAATATTGGAAATAACCGTTGAAGGGGCTCTTGAAATAAAGCAAAAGTACCCTGATTCCGTACTTATATTTATTCTGCCACCCTCCTTTGATGAATTAAGAAGGAGAATAGAGTGCAGAGCTACAGAGTGTACTGATGTTATAGAAAAAAGATTACAAAAGGCTGCCAGCGAAATTAAGTATGTATCAAAATATGACTATTTGATTTTGAATGACAGTGTTGATGAAGCAGTTCTGAATATAGAAAAGGTTTTAGACAGTGAGCGGTTAAAGCCGTCAAGAAATACTGAAATGATAGAGAGTTTATCAAGTAATTCGGGAGGTATTATATAATGATTTATCCTTCAATCAATGAATTGATGAAAAAAGTAGACAGCAGGTACACATTAGCTGTTGAAGCTGCAAAAAGAGCAAGACAATTAGTAGACGGGGCAAACAAAATGACTAAGTTTAACTCCGATAAAGAAGTTACTATTGCTATTCACGAGATAGCAGAGGATAAAATAACTTATGTTAGAACAAAGAGCGGGATAAAATAGGGGGCGTTGTAAAGTGGCAGCTGAAAAGACAATGGAAAAAATAGTTGCATTAGCTAAAAACAGAGGGTTTGTTTACCCTGGTTCCGATATATACGGTGGACTGGCAAATGCATGGGACTACGGTCCTCTTGGCGTAGAGCTTAAAAATAACGTTAAAAAAGCCTGGTGGCGTAAATTTATACAGGAAAGTCCCTACAATGTAGGAGTTGACTGTGCAATACTTATGAATCCTCAGGTGTGGGTAGCTTCAGGCCACGTGGGCGGTTTCAGTGATCCTTTGATTGACTGTAAGGATTGTAAAACACGTCATAGAGCAGATAAGCTTATTGAAGATTGGAATGCAGAGAATAATATTGAATTCAGAGTTGATGGTCTGAAAAATGAAGAATTAATGCAATACATAAAGGACAAAGGTGTTAAATGTCCTGGATGTGGTTCTGCAAACTTCACAGAAATCAGAAAGTTCAACCTTATGTTCAAGACTTTCCAAGGTGTTACTGAAGACTCAAAGGCTGAAATATTTTTGAGACCGGAAACTGCACAAGGTATCTTTGTTAATTTCAAGAATGTACAGCGTACAACCAGAAAAAAAATACCTTTTGGTATCGGCCAGATAGGTAAGTCATTTAGAAATGAAATAACACCGGGTAATTTTACCTTCAGAACCAGAGAATTTGAACAAATGGAGCTTGAATTCTTCTGTGAACCCGGAAAAGACCTTGAATGGTTTAAATATTGGAAGGACTTTTGTTATAACTGGCTCCTGAGCCTGAATATGACAAAGGAAAATCTGAAGCTTCGTGACCACGAAAAGGAAGAACTTTCACATTACAGTAATGCAACTACTGATATTGAGTTCCTTTTCCCATTTGGTTGGGGAGAGCTTTGGGGAATTGCAGACAGAACTGACTTTGACTTAAAACAACACATGACTCATGCAAAAGATGACTTGTCATACTTTGACCCTACTACAAATGAGAAATATGTTCCATATTGTATAGAGCCGTCTTTGGGTGCTGACAGAGTTACACTGGCTTTCCTGTGTGATGCTTATAATGAAGAGGAAGTTTCAGAGGGTGACGTAAGAACTGTATTGAGATTCCATCCTGCAATAGCACCTGTAAAGATAGCTGTTCTTCCGCTTTCAAAGAAGTTAGGCGAAGAAGCAGAAAAGGTTTACCATATGTTAACTAAGACATTCTACTGTGAGTATGATGAAACTGGAAGCATAGGTAAGAGATACAGAAGACAGGATGAAATAGGAACACCATATTGTATTACTTTTGACTTTGATTCACTTGAAGACAAGAGTGTTACAATAAGAGAAAGAGATACAATGCAGCAGGTTAGAATCAAAATTGATGAGCTTGCAGCATATTTTGAAAATAAATTTGAATTCTAATAACAGCGATGTATGTAAAAGCAGGCATTTTATAATGCCTGCTTTTTAGTTAAAAATCTGTAGAATAAATGCATAAATAGGTATGAACTTGCGATATTTGTAAAAGGTTGACAAGTACACTTCCAAAAGTATATTATACATATAATAAAGTTGGGTATTTGACCAAATATGCTTGTTGAGGTTACTTTTAATGAACGTAGGATTTATTGGAGCTGGAAAAGTCGGAAATACTCTTGGAAAGTACTTTGAGCAAAATGACATTGCTCTGACTGGTTATTTTGATATTGATAAAAATGCAGCAATGGAAGCAGCAGATTTTACACTGTCAACAGTATATACATCTTTAAGTGAGCTTGTTAAGTGCAGTGATATCATTTTTATTACAACCACTGATAATATTATACAATACGTTTGGGAAGATATAAAAGAGCTGCCTATAGAAGGTAAAATAATTTGTCATTGCTCTGGGGCGTTGTCTTCGGCGGTATTTAAGGAGGTTGATGAGAAAGGAGCATTTGGCTATTCAATTCATCCTCTTTTTTCGTGTAGCAGTAAAACCTCCTCTTATAAAAAACTGTATGATGCACTCATAACTATTGAGGGAAGCAAGGAGCATCTGCAGGAAGTTGAAGAATTGTTCAAAAGGATTGGAAACAGTACCAGAATAATTGATTCTACTCAAAAAATTAAATATCATGCTGCGGCGGTTTTTGCCAGTAATCAGCCACTTGCACTTGCCGGGCAGGGAGCAGATATTTTGGAGCAGTGTGGTTTTACCCGTGATGAAGCTATAAAAGCTGTTCTTTTTCTGATGAGTCATGCCATTGAGAATATTGAGAAACAGGGCTTGGAAGAAGCGTTAACAGGGCCTGTTGAGCGTAATGATATAATAACTGTAAAAAAACATCTTAAGGCTTTATCAGAAGAAGAAAAAAATATATATATTTCATTATCCAGAAAACTAATTAAAATAGCTAAAATAAAAAACCCTGAAAAAAATTACATTGAATTGGAAGAACTTTTAGGGCAAAATTAAGTTAATACGATAGGGGCGTTGATGGAATGACAGTAGAAGAAAATACAATAAAAAATACTGCCGCGTCTATTCAAAATCAGAAAAGAAACGGCGATAAAATCAGTATGCTGACAGCTTACGATTATTCTACAGCAAAATTGATGGATGAAGCAGGAGTTAATTGTATTCTGGTGGGGGACTCACTGGGGATGGTTATGCTTGGCTATGAAAATACTTTAGCAGTTACCATGGAGGACATGATACACCATACAGCAGCAGTATCAAGAGGAAGCAAGTATGCATTTATTGTTGCGGATATGCCCTTCATGTCGTATCATACCTCTGTTTATGATGCTGTTGTGAATGCAGGGAGGCTGGTAAAGGAAGGAAATGCACATGCGGTAAAGCTAGAAGGCGGCAAGGAAGTATGTCCTCAGATAAAAGCAATTGTAGATGCAAAAATACCTTTAGTAGCCCATTTGGGTATGACACCCCAATCCATAAATGCTTTTGGTGGGTTTAAAGTACAGGGTAAAGATGAAGCAGCTGCTATTAAACTGATAGCTGATGCCAAAGCTGTTGAGGCTGCGGGAGCTACTGCCGTTGTACTGGAATGTGTTCCGGCAGAGCTTTCAAAAATTATTACCCATAAGCTTTCCATACCCACAATAGGAATAGGTGCAGGAAAATACTGTGATGGGCAGGTACTTGTATATCAGGATATGCTGGGTATTTATTCGAATATTGCACCTAAATTTGTAAAAAGGTATGCTGAAATAGGCTCGGAGATGAAATCGGCATTTGGAAGATATATCAGCGAAATAAAAGACTCAACTTTTCCGCAGCAAGAGCATTCTTATAAGATAGATTCAGCGGTTATCGAGAAGTTGATTTCGGAGGATATATTATGAAAGTAGTAAAGAATATAAGTGAAGTAAAGAATATAGTAAACGAATGGAAACAACAGGGTTGTACAATTGGTTTTGTTCCTACTATGGGGTATTTGCATGAGGGTCATGGAAGCCTTGTAGTGAAAGCCATGGAGAATTCTAAAGTAGTAGTGAGTATATTTGTAAATCCCATGCAGTTTGGGCCTACAGAAGATTTGGATAAGTATCCCAGAGACTTGGAAAAGGATTCAAAGTATTGTAAAGAATTAGGTGTGGATTTGATATTCAACCCCGAACCGGGAGAGATGTATCCTGAGGGCTACTGTACTTCTGTAGACATTTCGGGCTTGAGCGAGGAATTATGTGGGCTTAGTCGTCCGGTGCATTTTAAAGGAGTATGTACTGTTGTGAATAAACTGTTAAATATAGTAAATCCTGACAAAGCATATTTTGGAGAAAAGGATGCACAACAGTTGGCTATCATAAGGAGAATGGTAAAAGACTTAAGCATGAATGTTGAAATTGTCGGCTGCCCAATTATCCGAGAAAAAGACGGTCTTGCAAAAAGCTCTCGAAATACTTACCTGAGCAGTGAAGAGAGAAGGGCCGCATTGGCACTTAGCAAATCAATATTCGCAGGTAAAGATATGGTTAAAGAAGGATGTAGGGAAGTAGATATACTTTTAAAGAAAATGAAAGATATTATTAATGAAGAGCCCTTAGCAAGGATAGATTATTTAAAAGCTGTAGACGCAATGACAATGCAGCAGGTTGATACTATAGACAGACCTGTTCTGATAGCAATGGCGGTTTATATAGGAAAAGTCAGACTCATTGACAATTTTTCTTTTATACCCGGTTAAACAATCTGATTGATTTTATATGAGGTGCAGGTATGAATATTACATTATTAAGCGGAAAAATTCATAGAGCTACAGTTACCCAGGCGGAATTAAACTATGTCGGGAGTATTACCATAGATGAAGAACTCTTAGAAGCAGCCGGTATTATGGAGTATGAAAAAGTTTGTGTAGTAAATGTTAACAACGGCAAAAGGCTGGAAACATATACAATTGCAGGAGAGAAGGGTTCTGGAGTGATTTGTCTCAATGGTGCAGCTGCCAGGTATGCACAGATTAGCGATAAAGTTATTATCATGGCATATGCACAGATGACCAGAGAAGAAGCCCGGAACCATAAACCCAATGTAGTATTTGTAGATGATAGTAATCGTATTACTTGCAAGACCAGTTACGAAAAGCATGGTCAGATTGTAGACTAATGCTGAGGGGGGCTATTTGCTTTCGGTTAATGCTAACATTAAATCATTAATTTTAGAAACTCTATCCTCGTTTGTTAACATAACTAGGTTATCCCCTGATTGTATAAAGGTATCTCCTTTTGGGATAAGCTCCTGTTCACCTCTCTTAACGGCTATAAGAAGTGAATGGGAGGGCCATTGAGAGCCAAGTTTTATTGGAGGTTACAGTATAGTTTTAATACAGGGGGGATAGGAGATAATCCTATTCAAATTCCGAATAACCCATAGCATTATAATCTGGCGTGGATATTGACACTTTTACTTTAAGATTATGATCTTTTTGAAATTGAAAGACAGCGTTTTTTAAATCATCCTCATAGATACCTGATTCATATCCATGGAAATAGCCCAATTGCTTTAGTCTTTCCTGAACGGCCAGAACATCTGCCCCACGGTCTCCCGGTTTCAAATTTCTGAAGCCCATTCCAAATGGCCCGAATGGGCCGTTGCGTATAACAACTGCTGTGCCTAAAGGCACTAAGTCATATAGCTCTTTTATGTCCCTATTATACATACGTATACAACCATGACTTGCCGACCTTCCAATTGAGGCTTCATTTTTAGTACCATGAATTCCATAATTACCCCACCTGACATTCAACCCCAGCCATCTTCCGCCGAAACCTTTTCCCCACTGACTTTTTTCAACTATTTTCCATTCTCCTATTGGAGAGGGCCATCCGGGTTTACCCGAAGCAATAGGATATTTCTTAATACATTTATCGTTTTCAAATAAATAAAGAGTTTTTTCATCTATATGTATCAATATCAGAAATTGTTGTTGTTTATTAGCTGCATGCCTTGTAAAACTCCCTTTGATAACATTATTATTAACTGCAAAAAAGAGAATAATTGACATTATAAAAATTGTGAAGATACAGAATAATCTGTTTCTATTTATCATTATAAACATGCGAAACCTCCCTCTAATGAAATATATGCGGGATTGTCTCATGTAAGAATGGCAGTCTTAAATATTAGCAAAAACCACCATTGCATACACATTAATACAAATGCACATAATACTTAAATAAAAAATACGAATGAGTGGTTTCTAATGGAGAAAATAAGTAAAAACCAACTGTTCTGCCTGATAATGATGGGACAGATAGGCAGCACCAATCTATGGGCTTTGGGTATTGAGGCCAAAAGAGATGCTTGGATTGTAGATATAATTTCAACAATTGCCGGAATGGGTTTAGTCTGGTTGTACACATCCATATACAGTAAATATCCTGATAAGAATATTGTGGGAATAACTCAATCCATTCTGGGTAAAACTCTGGGGTGGCCATTGGGATTTATTTATTTTATGTTATATGCATTTAATGCCACCAGAACCACAAGTGAATTTGCAGATTTGATAAATGTAACCTTTCTTCAGGATACACCAAATCTGGTAATACAAATTATTTTTTATTTAGCTATTATTTATGTACTTTTTTTAGGGATAGAGACTCTGGGACGTATTGCGGAAATAATATTTTCTGTAGTAATTTTTTTGATAATTGCTATCTATATTATGATAATTGCATCAAAACAGATAGATTTTAAAGAGCTGCTACCTGTTTTTCAAGATGGGTACAAACCTATACTCAAGGCTTTTTACCCTATAGGTATTAATTTTCCCTTTGGTTTAGTTTATGTGTTTTTTCAGTTCTGGAAGTATAACGGGTCAGTAAAGACAGTCAAAAAAACAACTTATTGGGCACTTGCATTGACCGGAGTCAATTTAACCGTTTCTCTAATTATAATGGTTACATCAATGGGCATTAATTATACTTCCAATGCTACTATACCGTTTCTTGAGGTAATCAAACTCATTAATATAGGAGATATAATTACTAATCTTGATGCAATAGGAGTTATTCTTGTGTTTATGGGTGGATTCTACTTAACCATATTATTTTACTATTCCGCAGTGATAATCTTTGCAGAATTATTCCATATAAAGGATTACAGGTGGGTTTTAGTTCCTTTAGCTATTTTTATTATGTGGTATTCAAGAGTATACGAGCCAAATTATCCTTTTCATGTAAAATATCTTTTACCCCAGTTCTGGCAGCAATTTGTACCGTTAAGTAATGTAGTTCCAATTATGCTTTTAATTATATTTTATCTAAAAAAATATTGTAACAAGGATTTAAATATTAAAAATAAAGAGGGAAGCAGAGAAGGTATATGATGAAGTTTATTACTAAAATAATAAATAACACAATAGAGACAGGCATAGGACAAAGCATAATAGCGTTTGCGGCATGGGGGTATTCTTTTTTTCTGGTAGTCGTAGTGCTGTACTATGCGGTGATATCCCTGATAAAGCTGATTTCAGGCAATAAAAATTAAGGCATGTAAATTACTTACCGAGCTTTTTGGCGTTGAGTGGTTTTAAAGTCAGTCCTGTTCTATTGAGACGAGTGTCTACTTTAACCGTATACGAGACGTTGGGGAATATAGCATCATTCCATTTGTCTTTTATTTTACTCCAGATTTTAGGGTACTTAATTTCAAATGTTCTTCCAAAGCCTATTACATCCGTTTTCATATTTTTTTGTATGTTATTTATTGACTTATCAGTTAAAAGTTTTATATAGTTAGAAAAATTGCTGTTAATCTGTTCAAAAAGCTGTAGATTAGTCACATCAAGGTCTTGTTTAACTTCCGTCATATTTCCTTCTGCTTTTATTGCAACATTAAAAGATATATTGCCTTCTTTGTTTATGGAAGGTTTTATAGAACACTTAATTTTAATCAATTCGATTGTAACTTGACTGTCAGCTTTATTATTAAGAGCTTGTACATTGATGGATGTCTTTTTGCATTTTCCGTTCAAAATATTAAGACCAAGAGTATCTTTGTTATCCAGAAAACCTGCCAACTTATCTTTTTTAAATAGTGCTGAACCGGAAAGCTTTAGTCCTTTGCGCTGTTCCGGTTCTGTTCCTTCTGACGGAACACTTTTAACATCCATTAACGAAAAAACACCGGTAACAGGGTTGTTCCCTTCACCGGGCATTGCCTTTATAAAATCTATTACTTTAGAGATTGCTGAACTTGACTCTATTTCCTGAGATTTTAGAATTCCTTCCATATAGTTTGCTTGTACCTTTTCAAGGCCATGTTTAACTCCAAGTACTTCGGAGGCTTTACAGTCTGAAGCGACAATAAGCCATGTTGTTTTTCTTAATTCATGACTGCGGGTTATAAAGTCAATTGTGTCTTCAAGGCCTTCTCGGGCATACTCTTCACCAACAACTATTACTTTAATATGAGAAAAAAAGCTTCTCCTGTCAAATTCCTTAACTGTGTGTCTGATTGCTTCAAATACAGAGTCCCCTGACGAAATGACAAGCTCATAAGGAGGTTCGTTTCCACCACCTTTTTTTTGTATTGCTGAAGGGCGGACTATCTGACTTGTTAACTGGATTTTGCCATCATCTCCTTTATCCAACCCTATAGCCATTGCAATTCCCAATTGATTCAGTTCTTTGCGGTCCCAGCAGCCTGTGAGAAGCATTGCAGAAAGTGCAGCCATAAGTATTACTAAAAAAAGCTTTTTATTCAATAGTTTTTCCCTCCTTTTTTCTTGTCAGGCTTATTGGGCATTTGTTGTGATGCTTGCCTGCCGGAGTTTTTCCATGTAATTGCTTTTGGGCGGTTCTTCATAAGCCAAAGTGGAAATCTTAGAATACTGTCTTTCATAGAGCTCCAGTTTACGGGAGCCAAAGGAGACATAAAGGGTGTTCCAAAAGTTCTTAGAGAACACATATGCGCCAGTATGCAGAACAAACCGACAATAACGCCAAATAATCCGAAAGCGCTGCTTATAAAAATTAGCATAAATTTAAAAACTATAACAGCGTCATAAATGGAGGGGAGAATAAAACTTGTAATTGCTGACAAGGCTGTTATGATTACCATGGGTGCACCGATTATTCCTGCCTCAACAGCAGCTTGGCCTATAACAAGTGTACCAACAATACTTACTGCCGTACCAACAGCCTTGGGCATCCTTATTCCTGATTCACGCAGAAGCTGGAATATAACCTCACTTATGAGAGTCTCAATCAGAACAGGAAAAGGAATTCCTTCTCTTGCAGCCGCAAAAGTAACGAGGAGAACAGTAGGAATCATTTCCTGATGGAAGGTGGTAAGGGAAATATATACAGCTGGCAGGGTAAGTGTTATAAATAATGCAACAACCCTCAGTATCCTAACTAAGTTAGTCAGAAAAGGCCGGGAATAATAATCCTCAGGTACTTGAAGCGACTCAACAAAAGTATAGGGTACTGTCAATACAATAGGTGTTCCGCCACATATAATTGCCACTCTTCCTTCAAGAAGTTTTGCAGAAACCTTGTCCGGCCTTTCGCTGTTTCCGATTGTCGCAAAAGGGGAAAGGGGATTGTCTTCTATGAACTGCTCAATATAACCCGATTCAAGTATGACATCAGTATCTATGCGGTTTATTCTGTCCCGAACTTCCTGAACAATCTTATCGTTGGCAATTCCCTGGATATATACAATACAAACATCAGTTCGGGTTTGCTTTCCTACGACAAGGGTTTCAAAAATAAGGTTGGGATTTTTGATTGTTTTACGTATCAGAGAAGTATTAACCCTGAGTGTCTCTACGAAAGCTTCTCGTGAACCACGGATAACGACTTCCGTCTCCGGTTGTTGTATACTTCTGCGATCTCCACCCTTGGCACTTATGGCAAAACCTTGAGTACATCCGTCTATGAGAAGTAATGTATTTCCTGATAAAATTGTGTCGATGGCCTCATCCATATTTTTGACTTCGGACGCTTCAACTATGCTTAGAATATTGTTTTTTATATCATCAAACATGTTTCGCTTATCTACAAGCTTACCCTTTGGATTTGTAATATGAATGTTGACCATAAGAGATTTAACGACATATTCAAGTATCAGGTTCTTATCGCCCAACCCGTCGATGAAGCAAATCAAAGCCTTGGATTGATGTTTTACTCCAAAATTAAATTTCCTTAATATGATATCATCACTTTTACCCAGGGATTTTTTTATTACTTGATAATTATCATCCAAAGCTTCATGCAAACTCTGCCCATTGCCTACATAAGATACATTATCCGGTGAAGGTTTGTTATTATCTTGTTGCTTACTTCTTACGTTATTAACAAATTTTATAAGGTTTGACAATTTATTGAACAAAGTATTTACCTTCCCAATAATAAAAAATTTATCTATTAAACTATTATTGGTTTTATTCGTTATTCTATGTAATTTAAAAGGTGGGAAAATTTACGGTTTCCCACGTTTTTGACAGGAACTTTTTCCTTTTTCCCTTATATAGATAGATTGTTCATTTTCATATTTTTTAAGCACTTGAGTCAGGTGTTCTGCGTGTTCTTTTTCATCGTCAATAATAGCTTGAATTGCAATTTTTATATCCTTATAGGAAGAATATGCCTCAATTTCTTCCTCGTAAAGTATTACGGCTTCCAATTCTCCTTTAATATCTTCTCTTAAATTATTTAGTATAATTTGATTGTCATAGGATGGATGGTACAATTGCATTGGTGATTTGGGTTTCAGATAATCATCGTGTTGTTCTAAAGAAGCTTTATACTGAACAGGGTCGTATTTTCTAAGAAGGTTTAGAACCGTTTCGTAGTGCCTTACTTCATCCAGCATTATATGATGCCAGACCTCGTTTACATTTATCATATAGGAATTAGAAATATGGCTTTGGTAACCGTTAATAGCCATTAATTCTGCAATCATTATTTCTCTGAGCTTGTTGGTAACTTTACGCGCATTGCCCTGAGGCTGACCGGATGGATATGTATAGCTCATTATTACCTCCCTGAATATATAAAAGGGAATACTGTTTATATTGTATGTTCCGAATTAATATATGGTGAATTATTTTTAAGAACAATGTTGACATTCACGTTACGTAAAGGTGTATATTAGTCTTTGTCAGGAGGTGTAAAGCTATGGAATACACAATAAAAAAGCTGGCTCAAATAGCCGGTGTTAGTACAAGGACACTCAGGTACTATGATGAAATAGGCATTCTCAAGCCGGCGAGAATAAATTCATCGGGATACCGAATATATGGTCAGAAGGAAACAGACAGGCTTCAGAATATTTTGTTTTATCGTGAATTAGGAGTGGAACTCGATAAAATAGGAGAATTTGTGAATGATCCGGCTTACGACTGTATTTCAGCTTTACAGAACCACCGAGGAAAGCTTTTGGAAAAGAAAAACCAGTTGGAACAGTTGATTAAGACTATTGATAAAACAATAGCTGCAAATGAAGGGAGAACTGAAATGACTGATAAAGAGAAATTTGAAGGCTTCAAACAGAATATACTTAATGAAAATGACAGGAAGTATGGAGAGGAAATCCGTGAAAAGTACGGAGAAGAGTTTGTGAATAAATCATACGATAAATTTAAGGGTATGTCAGAGGAGCAATACAAGGAATTTGAAGAACTTACGGCCCTTGTTCGGGAGACACTAAATCTGGCTTTTGAAACCGGAGATCCTGCAGGAGAACTAGCACAGAAAGCAGCTGACCTCCATCGCCAATGGCTTAGCTTTTCTTGGCCGAGATACAGTGGTGAGGCTCATGCAGGGCTTGCCCAAATGTATGTAGATGATGAAAGATTCAGGGCATATTACGATAGGGAGCAGCCGGGTATGGCAGAATTCCTGAGAGATGCCATTCTCGTTTACACCGGAAAAAAAGGATAAAATAAAACAAGGCTTCATCAGATAAGAATCTGATGAAGCCTTGTTTTAACTACCCCAATAATTTTATTGAGGCTTTGAAGGTCTTGATATTCCAGTGAGAGTTTCGGCAACCTCAGTGTCGAATTTAGCATCAATAGCCACGTCGCCCAGTGCAACTATACCTACAAGATTGTTCTGGTCAACTACAGGTACTCTTCTTATCTGGCTGTCAGCCATCATTTTGGTTACTTGTGACATTTCCATGTCGGGACTGACAGAGGTTATGCCTGTTGTCATAATATCACTTACCGGTGTTTGCTGAGGGTTCTTACCTATAGCAATGTTCCTGACAACGATATCTCTGTCAGTTACCATACCTACTACGCTTCCTTTGTCGCAAACGGGAATTGAGCCTACATTATGCTGCTGCATCAGCTTTGCAGTATCCACAATAGAAGCATTCGGTTCAACGTAAGTTACATTTGTAGTCATTATATCTTTTACTTTCATTGCAATCATCCTTTCATAAATGAATTCAAAATTATTGTTTCCGAAAGAAATGATTAAAGTCGTGGAAATTTTTTATTTAAAATTTTTCATATTTTCATTTATATACTGTTCGGCAGTATAGGCTGCGGAAGCTCCGTCGGCAGCGGCAGTAATTACTTGCCTGAGGTACTTTTCACGTAAATCTCCGGCTGCAAATACACCGGGAATACTAGTACTCATTCTGTCATCGGTTTTAACATAACCATCCTTGCTTAGTTCTACCTTATCTTTTACAAGGGAGTTGTTAGGATTCAAGCCAATGGCTACAAACAAGCCCTCTACTTTTATGGAACTTTGTTCTCCGGTTTTTATATTTTTAATTTTCAAGCCTTCAACACCAAATTGTCCTTCAATATCTTCTACGACAGAGTCCCATAAAAACTCAATTTTTTTGTTGCAGCACAGCTCGTTTTGAAGGAGCTTTGTGGCTCTCATTGCATCTCTTCTGTGAATTATATATATTTTGGGACAAAACCTTGCCAAATAAAGCGCATCTTCAGCAGCCGTATCACCGCCTCCAACAACTGCAACGGTTTTTCCCCGAAAAAATGCGCCGTCACATACTGCACAGTAGGATACGCCTGAACCTCTTAATTTTTCTTCTTTTGGCAGTCCCAGCATTTTTGGTGATGCACCCATGCTAAGAATAATTGTTTTACTTTCGAAAGTATTATTTTTAGTTTTAACCTTTTTTATATTTGAATTCAAATCAAGCTCGAGTACTTCATCATTTAATACTACGGTACCGAATTTTCTTGCCTGTTTTTCCATTCTCAAAGCAAGGTCGGAGCCTCCGATAGGTTCCTCAAATCCGGGGTAGTTTTCCATTACGTCCGTTGTAGCCATTTGTCCGCCAGAAAACATTTTTTCAATAACCAGGGTGTCAAGTTGTGCCCTGGAACTGTAGAGAGCAGCTGTATAACCTGCCGGACCTCCTCCAATTATTATAACGTCATTCATAACTATTGCCTCCAAAAATAAATGTAATATTATATGAATTCCCAAATTAAAGTAAAATAAAACACAAAAAATAACTACTTTTCATATAAATAATTAGAGAAGTAATGTAGATTGAGAGATAGTATATGATTTGTCCAACGATTCTATATTCTAAAGAACCAAGACCACCTCAGCCTGATAATCCATCATTCGAGGAACGACAAATTATGGCAAAATATGCGTTATACAGGGCCTGTCATCCTGAGGACTACTGCAATATCTTTAATGCATTTTCACCATCTGAGAATATTACATCAATAGCCAAGCCCGGACAGTTTAAAGGGAAAAGTGTGGGAATTATCGGAGGAGGCCTTGCAGGAATGTCAGCCGCCTACGAGCTTCGTAAGCTTGGGTTTGATATAACAATATTAGAGGCATCGGAGGAGAGGATAGGCGGAAGGGTTTATACATATTATTTTGACAGGGAAAAAAAGCTTTACGGAGAATTTGGGCCTATGAGAATACCTGTCAACCACGAGACAGTATGGCATTATATTAATTTATTCAAGCTTGATACAAGGCCTTTTATACAGAGTGAGCCGGAGACTTTTATATATCTTCACCAGAGAAGAGCAAGAAATGATCCATTTGGTAAAAATGTAATGAAATATATTTATCCCACCTATGATCTTACGTCGTGGGAAGCAAAAACAGCATGGCAGGAGTTGGGATATTACGGAATAGAAACACCTGTACTTGAGGCTCCACCGTCTTCCAGAGCAGAGATTATTCAGGTAAAACCACGATATAGCAGGCAGTTGTTGTTCTGGGACAGCCTTAATTCCCGTCAGATGTTTGAACATAAAAAACTCAGTCAGGGGGCAATTAACCTCCTTTCAAACCTATTCCCAATAGCAGGAGAGTTCCTGTATCATAATTATGTTGATATGGTGCAGGAGTATTTCCCTGTAAATTTCTGGTTTTTATATGAAATTACAGGAGGGATGGTAAATTTGCCTTTGGCATTCCATAGATCATTTGTAAGTAATGAACCCTGGGAGTATTATCCTGACATACCGTCTGAACTTCTGGGTAAAGTTACTTGGAAGCAGGGAACAAAGGTAAAAGGCATATATAAATGTCTCGAAAACGGCAGAGTAACCCTTACATATGATAATACAAAGCTTATGGAATCAGGCTACGAAAATTTTGATTACATTGTGTGTGCAGTTCCTTTTTCAGTTTTAAGAACCTTTGAAATAGCTCCTATGTTCAGCAGTTTAAAAATGCAGGCTATAAAAGAAGTAACTTACGGAAATGCCCAAAAGACTCTACTTAACTGCAACAGGAGATTCTGGGAGGAACAGGGTATATATGGAGGCGGTTCATATACTGATTTACCAATTACCACCATATGGTATACTTCCAGTCGGTGTCAGGTTCCTCAGGAACTTAATCAAAGAAGTACAGCGGCCGAACCCGGCGTAATTGTGGGTTCCTATAATTTTAATCTGGATGCTGTAAGACTGGGTAATATGACTGAAGAGGATAGATTTGACAAGGTTAAGAGAAATGTTGAAGAAGTCCACGGACTCTCCAAAGGCTATCTGAACGACATTGTTACAGACATGAAAACACAGGTATGGGATAACGATCCGCTTTCCAGAGGTGCATTCTGTTATTTTACACCCCAACAGAAAAAATTATTTTCATGGGCAATGACGCTGCCGGAATATGGAGAAAGAGTATACTTTGCTGGAGAACATGTATCTGCAATACACCGATGGCAGCAAGGAGCACTTAAAAGCGGTATGGAAGCCGCAAATGCCATAGCTCGCACGAACTTGTATACACGTTGAAAATAATTAGTGTTTTATAATTGATACAGGTGGTATACTAAAAGTATAAGAATATTCTTCTATAGAATATAACAGAAAGGGATAAATCCAATGAATGAAGAACAAATGCTTGAAAAAAAGGTATGGGCTGTAGTGGGTGCGAATCAGAACCCCGAAAAGTACGGCAACAGAATATATAAAAAGTTGAAAAGCAGAGGCTATGAGGTTTATCCTGTAAACCCTGGATACGAGACTGTAGAAGGTGACAAATGCTATAGAGATTTGTCCTCACTTCCGCAAAAACCGGAAGTAATAGATATGGTTGTTTCTCCAAAAAGAGGGAAGACTGTTATAGAAGAAGCTGCAAAATTAGGCATTAAAAACATATGGCTTCAGCCCGGAACATATGATGATGAATTGTTAAAAAGAATTAATGAGCTTGAACTTGATGCAGTTATGGCATGTGTACTTGTAGCTTTGAGGTAGAACATAAAAATTTAAATAAAGGGAATTGTTGCAAGACATATAAAATATAATTTGCGACAATTCCCTTTTACATATTGGATTAAAGCATTTTAATGAAAATAAAAAAATAGTATAATTAAAACTATAACAGCTTTTATATAAAATGTTGGAGGACTAATATGTCAATTAAATATCAGGATATGGCTGTGACAGGTAATACTAAGCCATCACGCTTTGTAGCTTCTGTATCAGTTATACTATACTTTTATTTCTTAATCGGAGGCTTTGTAGGCTCAATACCCGTAATATATGCTTTAATCAAAAATAGGGATGCTTTCATGGATTTAACCCTAACAACTGATGTTTATGCATTTATGAATAAATACGTAAATCCTTTTACAAACTATATATTTACAAATTTTACAATTTATTTCATGTTGGCGGGATTAATTATAGCAACAAAGTTTATACATTATAGAACATTTACTTCACTGATAACAACGAAACGAAAAATGCAGTGGAGCAGATTCTGGGTAGGCTTTTTAGTATACGGTGGGCTTATTGCTGTGGGGTCAGTAATTGATTATTTCTTATCACCTGAAAGTTATTCATTTACTTTTGATGCATCTAAATTCTGGATAGCTTTGCCTTTCATCCTCATAATGACACCCTTACAGGCGGCTACCGAAGAACTTGTATTCAGGGGATACTTAATCCAGAGCTTTGGACTAAAAATAAAAAACGGTATGCTGCTTTCGGTTATTTCTGGTGTTATGTTCATGCTCCCGCATCTTATGAACCCTGAAGTAACCGCTTCAAGCAAAACAGGTGTTATAAGTACTATATGCATGGTTTTGAATTATTTTGTTGTTGGAATGCTTTTTGCCATGATTACAATAAAAACAAACTCTTTAGAGGCAGCGATAGGGGCTCATGCGGTGAATAATCTGGTAGCATTTTTACTTGTAAGCTATCCTGATAATGCACTTTCAACCAATACCGTATTTTACACATCGACTTTTAACCCGGCAGGCAGTCTTATTTCAGTAATAGTTACAGGTGTTTTATTTTACTTCATTACAGGATTAATAATAAAAGAACCGGTGCAAACCGAAGAAGACATAAAAACTACTTGCTAAAATACATAAGAAAAGGAAGAAGCTATGAGTCTTCAATTTATATATGGAAGGTCAGGTTCGGGAAAGTCCTTTCATTGCTTAAAATCAATAAAAACTAAACAGAATAAGGACAATAGTAAAAAACTTGTCCTGCTTGTACCGGAACAGTATACATTACAGGCAGAACGTGACCTGATAAAGGTTCTGGGAACAGGAGGAATTTTAAATACTGAGGTGTTAAGCTTCAGAAGAATGGCCTACAGGGTAATGAACGAGGTGGGAGGAATTACATATCCTCATATACATCCTGCCGGAAAGAGCATGATTATATATCGTATTCTGGACAGACTTAAAGAACAGTTTACTATATTCCACAAATCTGCCAATTGCAAGGGCTTTGTAAATACCTTATCAACACTTATAACCGAGCTGAAAAGATATAATGTAAGAGCTGATAGCTTTGATGAAGTATTAGAGGGACTTACCGAGGACAATTATCTTTTGCATAAGCTAAAGGAAATAAAGTTAATTTACAGTGAATTTGACAATATGCTGGAAAGTCGCTACAGAGATACGGATGATGAACTGACTTTACTGGCTTCTAAACTGGATTCTACAGAAATGTACAGTAAAGCGGAGATATGGATTGACGGCTTTGCCGGCTTTACTCCTCAGGAGGTTGAGGTAATATCTAAGCTTATCCAACAGACAGAGAATGTTTACATAACTATGTGTACCGATGTACTTTTTGATGAGATGCAGTCAGGTTCAACAGATGTTTTTGCGGCAGTAAAAAAATCCTGCAAAAAATTTGTAAGTATTGCAGAAGCAAGCGATGTAAAAATACTTCCGCCTGTAGGTCTGAACTCAGCAAACCTGCCCAGATTTAAAGAAAGCAGAGAACTTCAGAGCCAAGAAGCCAATTACTTTGCTTATCCTTACAGGGTTTATCAGCAGCCGACGACAGATATAGAGCTTTTTGAGTCGGTAAATATTTATGCTGAAATCGAAGAATGTGCAAGGGATATAATCAGACAGTGCCGCGACAATGATATGCAGTTTAAGGATATAACCGTCGCCACAAGAAATCTTACAGGATATGAAAATCTTATAGAGGTAATTTTTGAACAGTACAACATACCTTGTTTTATAGATTCCAAAACTGAAATAACAAATCATCCGTTAGTCAGGATGGTTCTTTCAATGCTGGAGATATTTACTGAAAATTGGTCTTATGAAGCGGTGTTCAGATATCTGAAATCAGGGCTTACGGGAATAGAGGATACAAGGATAGATTTACTGGAAAACTATGTTCTGGCCTGCGGTATCAGGGGCAGTCGTTGGACGCAGGAGGCAGAATGGAATACAAGTATTGAATTCAGACCTGACGATAAACAGAGTCCCGAAAATGATGAAATGCTGCTACAGGTAAATGTGACCAGAAATGAAGTAAGAGAGCCTCTTTTACGTTTTCGAAACAGGACAAAGGGAAGAAGAACTGCGGAAGATTTTTGTACGGGTATTTATGAGTATCTGGTTGAAATCGGTGTAGAAGAAAGAATTCGTGATTATATAGACAGTTTTACTCAAAATGGACAGCTAAGGCTTGCTGGAGAGTATCAGCAGGTGTGGAACATACTTATGGATGTTTTTGATCAGGTTGTAGAAGTAATGGGAGATGAAACCTTCGGAATTGAAAAGTTTGCCAACGTATTTAAAATAGGACTGGCAGAATACAAGATTTCATCTATTCCGGCATCCCTTGATCAGGTTTTGATAGGAAGTATTGAGCATCTGAGAAGCCATGAAATAAAGGCTTTGTACATTCTTGGAACCAATGACGGAGTATTTCCGTCCGCCGGTATAAGCGAAGGGGTTTTATCTGATAAAGATAGAGATGTACTAAACAAAAAAGGTATTGAGCTGGCCAGTGACACAAAATCAAAAGCTTTTGACGAGTTGTACCTTATATATAGAACATTGACAATGCCAAAAAACTTTCTGAGAATAAGCTGGCCCATTGCCGACCATGAGGGAAGAACAATGCGTCCTTCCACAATAATATCAAGGATGCGAAAGATATTTCCTAATATAACCGAAAAAAATAATATATTAAAACCTGCTGGGGTCAATAACAATATTGATTTAATAGCATCACCCGTACCTTCCTTTAATCAGTTGGTCTCAATTCTGAGGCAGAAAAATGAGGGAATTGAGCCGGGACACATGTGGAAGGAATTATTTGCATGGTTTTCAGCTCAGGAAGAATGGAAGCAAAAGTGTGATGCAATGATAAATGCATTGAAATACAGAAACATAGCAGTCCCGGTGGATAAGGCAAAAATTCGGGAACTGTACGGAAAAAATCCATACTTCACAGTTTCAAGATTGGAAAAGTACACTTCATGCCCCTTTGCATTTTATGTACAATATGGTCTGGGGGCAAGAGAAAGAAAGATATACAGATTGAGTCCTCCCGACGTCGGAACCTTTATGCATGCAGTTATCGAAAGATTTTCAAAGATGGTTGATGAAAACAACTATTCCTGGAGGGAAATTGACAGACAATGGTGCAGCGATGAGGTTTCAAAAATAGTAGATGAACTTTTGGCCAGCATGAAAAATACTATACTTGGAGGCTCAAAAAGGTTTAAAGCCCTTGCAGTAAGACTCAAACGAGTCGTAACAAGAGCTGTGTGGCTTATTGCAGAGCATATACGGAGGAGCAGTTTTGAACCTGTGGGTTATGAGGTGGAATTCGGAGAGGGGGGAGCATACCCTCCCATAGTTATTGAACTGGATTCCGGTGAAAAGATAAAACTTGTTGGCAGAATTGACAGAATTGATACATTGAGTACTGATAACGGAAAATATCTGAGAATTGTAGACTATAAATCAGGTGATAAGGATTTTAAACTCAGTGATGTTTATTATGGGCTTCAAATGCAGCTTATAACCTATTTGGATGCACTTTGGGAATCCTCCGAAAATAGTGGCGAAAAGGCTTTGCCGGGAGGAATTCTGTATTTCAGAGTTGACGATCCTATGATAAAAGGCACAGGCAGCAGTTCTCCGGAGGAAATAGAAACAGCCATAATGAAAAAGTTAAAAATGAAGGGGTTGCTTCTTGCTGATGTTCAGCTTATTAAATATATGGACAACACAATTGAAGGGAACTCCATCATTATTCCTGCAAGAATAAATAAAGGAGATGTTTTGGGGAAATCATCTGCTGCTACCATAGAACAATTTACAGTATTAAGAAGCTTTGTAAAGCAGATTTTAAAAGATATGTGCAGCGAACTTATGAAGGGGAAGGTCCCCATAAGTCCGTACAAAAAAAAGAAGTTAACTTCCTGCAGCTACTGCAATTACTCATCAGTATGCCAATTTGATCAGACTCAAAAGGATAACAGCTTCAGGATGCTGCATGATAGAGATGATGACCATATATGGAAGCTTATGGATGGAAATAACTTAAAAGATAATTAATGAATGTACGTAAAGGGGAACATATACATGTCTGAAACTAAATGGACAAAAGAACAATACGCCGCCATAACCCAAAAGGACTGCAATCTGCTTGTGGCTGCGGCAGCCGGTGCAGGCAAAACCGCTGTACTTGTTGAAAGGATAATAAGAAAGATAACTGATGCAGAAACCCCTGTGGACATAGATTCATTGCTGGTAGTAACTTTTACAAATGCTGCTGCTACTGAAATGAGAGAAAGAATAGGGGCGGCCATATCCGATTCAATAGAAAAAAATCAAGGCTCAAATAATATTTCAAGACAACTTGTACTTCTGAATAAGGCTTCCATTACTACAATTCATTCCTTTTGTCTGGAGGTTATAAGAAGCAACTTTCAGAGTATTGAAATAGACCCTACTTTCAAGATACTTGATGAGACAGAAGCTACACTATTAAAATCGGAAACCTTGAGTGAGCTGTTTGAGGAAATTTACGAGGATGTTGAGGGGAACGAAGATTTTTTTGACCTCTTGGAGTCCTACGGGAGCAACAGAGATGATGAGAAGATTCAAGAGATGGTACTCAACATATACAGTTTTGTCCAGAGCTATCCTTGGCCGGAAAAATGGCTTGAACAGCAAGTGGAAAGATATAATTTCGAGAGTACCTGCGACTTTGGTGAGACATCCTGGGGTAGAATTCTTATGGAAACCAGTTTTATGAAACTTGAAGGACTCAGAGGTATTATGAATGAAGCCTGTGAAAAAATCAAATACGCGTCTGGTCTGGAAAAATACCTGCCTGTTTTTGTTGAGGATAACGATAACCTGAATAGGCTTTTAGAGGTGTATAAAAACGGAGCTCATTGGGACAGACTGTACGACTATATAAACAGTTTTGAATTTCAGACTTTGCCCAGATGCGGAAAGGACGCAGAAAAAACAGTACAGGAAAGCGTAAAGAAAACAAGGGACGAGTTAAAGTCTGTAATTACCGGACTAAGAAATGAAGTTTTTTTTATGAAGTCTGATGAAATAGCTTCTGACCTTAAAGCCATGTACCCTGTACTGAAATGTGTTTCAAAGCTGGTTGTTGATTTCGGGAGACGATATTCACAGAAAAAGAGTCAGAGAGCTTCTGTTGATTTCAACGACCTTGAGCATTTTTGCCTTAATATATTGGCGGAGACTGATGAAGACGGAAAAATACGTCCCACAAAAATTGCACAGCATTACAAGGATAAATTTACTGAAATATTGGTGGATGAATATCAGGACAGCAATTTGGTTCAGGAAATAATTATTAATATGATTTCAAAAGAAGATAGAGGCAGTCCTAATGTATTTATGGTAGGAGATGTAAAACAAAGCATATACAGGTTCAGACAGGCAAAACCTGAACTTTTTCTTGAAAAATATGATAATTACTCAATTGATGAAGGCAGCAGCTACAGAAAAATATTGTTGTTTAAGAATTTTCGAAGCAGGAAGGAAGTTGTTGACGGAATCAACTATATATTCAAGCAAATAATGTCTCAAAAGGTGGGAGAGCTTGATTACAATGAAATAGAAGAACTGAACCCCGGAGCAGGCTTTCCTCCATGTCAAAATGAAAAAACAGTAGCAGGAGGGGCTATTGAGCTGCATTTGATAGAAACCTCCGCTGCGGATAATAGCGCGCAATCGGAAGTAAATGAAGAGATGGAGGAAGATGATTCATCGGAAGAAGAGGAAATACTCGACAATATTCAAAAGGAAGCCAGAATGGTTGCAAACAGGATAATAGAGCTGTTTAAACCTGATTCAGACGGAAAAAAGTTTGTTATATACGACAAAAAACTTGGTGATTACAGGGAGGTCAGGTTCAATGACATAGTAATACTGTTGAGAACCACCAGAAATTGGACAGAGGTGTTTTCAGAAGAACTTGCCAAATCGGATATACCTGTTTTTGCCGATACAGGAAGCGGCTTTTTTAAGACACCGGAAGTACAGGTAGTATTGTCTTTACTTCAAATAATTGATAATCCTTATCAGGATATTCCTTTGCTTTCAGTATTAAGATCACCAATAGTAAATTTCAGTACCGGGGATTTGGCAGAAGTACGTCTTATGAACCGTAACGCTTCCATATTTGAAGCAATCAAAGAAATATCAGGGCAGGATAAGGAAGTTTCAAAGAAATCCTCCGCTTTTCTGGAAAAGCTTTCAAAATGGAGAGAGATGTCACTCTATATGTCAACTCACAAGCTTATATGGCAACTATATGATGAGACGGGGTATTTCAGTATAGTAGGAGCAATGCAGGACGGTGAAAGGAAGCAGGCCAATCTGAAAATACTGTTTGAACGTGCTTTGCAGTTTGAGAATACAAGCTACAACGGTCTTTTCAATTTTATAAGCTTTATTGATAAGCTGAAGACAAACAAGGGTGATATGGGAAGTGCAAAGGTTCTTGGAGAAAACGATAACGTTGTCAGGCTAATGAGTATACACAAGAGCAAGGGATTGGAATTCCCGGTTGTTTTTTTGTGCGGCTGCGGTAAAAAGTTCAATATGCAGGATATGTACAAAAGTGTTTTGCTCCATCAGGAACTTGGCTTTGGGCCTGATTTTGTTGATTATAAAAGAAGAATAAAGTACCCTTCCATTCCAAAACAGGCAATATCTCAGAAGATAAGAGTCGAAACCTTATCTGAGGAAATGAGAATACTCTATGTAGCAATGACGAGAGCCAGAGAGAAGTTGATAATTACCGGCTCGGTAAATAATGCTGAAAAATCGGCATTAAAGTGGTTGGGTACGGCGCAGAGTAACGGCAATAAGTTTCCGTCCCATAATATGCTCAAGGCACAGAATTATCTGGATTGGATATGCCCTTCAATTATGAGACACAAGGATTCGGAAGCTTTAAGAAAAGCTGCAGGCCTTGGCGTGGACTATAGCGGGCCTGTTATTTCAGATGAATCCTTCTGGAAAATAATACTTACCAATCAGTCGGGTATTGCTGTAACAAAGAAGATGGAAACAGATATAAAGGGTAGGGAAGACATACTAAACTGGCTTCATCAAAAGGAGAATTGTGATAATGAAGCTGCTATTGAGATTCATCGTCGTTTGGGCTGGAAATATCCTTACAGGGAGTTTGCCCAAATTCCCTCTAAACTATCAGTAACAGAGCTAAAGAGGTATTTTAATCTAAATAACGATGAAGATAACAGTCAGCCGGAATTCAAGACTACTACAATAAAAAAACCTGCATTTCTGGAGAAAAAGAAAGGGCTTAGTCCTGCAGAAAAGGGAACTGCCATGCATTTTGCAATGCAACATATGGACTTCCGTAATCAAGATATTGAGGGACAGATTGAATTAATGGTTAAAAAAGAGCTTTTGACAGAAGTTCAGGCAAAAAGTATAGACATCAGAAAAATACGTTCTTTTATTAATTCAGCAGTAGGAAAGAGAATGCTTGACTCCTGTAAGATACACAGAGAGGTTCCCTTTAACATTGAATTACCCTATAAGGAAATCTATCCTCAGTTGCCTGATGCGAGCGACTATGAGGACAAAATACTGCTTCAGGGGGTTATTGATTGCTATTTTGAAGAGGAAGACAATATTGTCCTTATTGATTATAAAACTGATTATGTTCCTGACGGTGATATTGAGGTAATGAAAGAAAAGTACAAACTGCAGATTTCTTATTATTCAAGAGCTTTAGAAATGCTGACTTTAAAACGGGTTAAAGAAAGATACATTTATTTATTCTCAACAGGTGATATATTAGAAATGTAAAAAAAAAGGCCCTTGTAAATATTAAGCCTTTAAATAGGAATTTTACAAATGCTTAATATAAGTATATGACTATAGCTTTTGTAAAATATTATATTTATGTTAAATTTTAGTTAATTATTTGTCTGAAATAAAGTATAACATATTATAAGCAAAAAAATATAAAAAAATAGTGAAAAATGTATTGACATAAATATTCAGCCTGTGCTACAATACCTCTTGTCGATGAGCGATGCGGGTTTGTGTAATGGTAGCACGACTGATTCTGGTTCAGTTTGTCAGGGTTCGAGCCCTTGACCCGCAGCCAAAAGTATTTCAGTTTGGTCTTAATCAAACTGAAATACTTTTTTCATGTTGAAAGAATTTATTTTATTCTGTATATAGAAAAACAGAAGTTATAAAACTTCTGTTTTTTTAAGTAATCTTCTTTGTTATCCGTCCGGGGAAAACAAAAGAGACGTATATATTGGTAATAATATTATAGTTTTATTCTAATATAGTGTCAATTACTTTTAGGAATAAATTTTAAATATAACATAAAATGTTTATTTTGAAAAAGATATACCATTATGATAAAATGGTATAGGTTATTTGTAATTTTATGTATATACATTATATATCTTCATTGAAAATGAGGAATATTTATGAAAATATTAATGCTTTCATGGGAATACCCACCAAGAATAATTGGAGGTATTTCAAGAGTAGTGCATGATTTGGCACATATGTTAGGTAATTGCGGTAATCAGGTGCACATTGTTACCTGTTGGGAAGATGGTACACCTGATTTAGAAATTGAAGGTAATGTAACAGTACATAGAGTCCATGTCAGAGAGGTTTCTACAACCAACTTTATAGAATGGGTTTTGCAACTGAACTTCTCAATGCTTGAAACGGCAGTCAAACTTTTACAGGAAAACAGATTTGACATTATTCATGCACATGACTGGCTTGTTGCTTACGCTGCAAAAGTTTTGAAAAACTCCTTTTCAATTCCGTTGATTTCCACCATTCATGCAACTGAATTTGGTAGGAATAACGGAATTTACTCTGATATGCAAAAAGCAATCAACGATGTTGAAGTAATGCTTTCTGAAGAATCGAGAAAATTAATAGTAAATAGTAAATATATGAAAGAAGAAATTAAATCTATATTTAATATATCTGGGGATAAAATAAGTGTAATAAGTAATGGAATCGAATTAGATAAATTCGATAACATAGAATATGATTTTAAATTCAGAAATAATTATGCTGCCCCAAATGAAAAAATTGTATTTTTTGTGGGAAGACTTGTAAGTGAAAAGGGAGTGCATGTATTACTAAATGCAATACCTAAAATTATAAGAAGTTATAACGATGTTAAGTTTGTAATTGCGGGCAAAGGACCGTGTTTAAATAGTTTAATTGAACAAAGCCGTAATCTGAAAATTCAGAACAGAGTTTATTTTACCGGTTTTGTAGGTGAGGAGGTTTTACAGAAGTTATACAAATGTTCAGATATTGCAGTTTTTCCAAGTACCTATGAACCTTTTGGAATTGTGGCACTTGAAGGAATGGTTGCAGGCATTCCAGTAGTGGTATCAGATACCGGAGGGCTTATGGAAATAGTGGAACACAGGGTGAATGGAATGAAATTTTACAGCGGAAATTCCAATTCTCTGGCAGACTGTATTCTTGAACTGCTTTGTGATGATAATTTAGCAAGACAGATTAGTATTAATGCGTTAAAAAATGTACATAAGCTTTATAATTGGAATAGAATAACGGAGCAAATTTTACATGAATATAACTATGTTATTTCTCAATATAACAGCTCAAATAGGTTTTGATTTTATTATTTAGTTAAAATGGAGGTTTAATTGTGTCAAAGAGTAAAAAGAAATTAAAAGTAATACCCTTAGGCGGATTACAGGAAATAGGTAAAAATATAACTGCTTTTGAATACGGTGATGACATTCTGGTTGTTGATTGCGGACTTTCATTTCCCGAAGATGAAATGCTGGGCATAGATTTGGTAATACCTGATGTTACGTATTTGATTAAAAATAAAGAAAAAGTAAGAGGTATTGTTCTGACTCATGGTCACGAGGACCATATAGGTGCACTGCCATATGTATTGAGGGAATTAAATGTACCTATATACGGAACAAAGCTTACACTTGGTTTGATAAAGTGCAAACTTGAAGAACATGGACTTCTTGATTCGGTTCAGATGGAAACGGTTCATCAGGGACAGACTGTAGAATTAGGAGCTTTTAAAGTAGAGTTTATACGATCCACTCACAGTATTGCCGATGCCGTAGCTTTGGCTATATTCACACCTATCGGTACTGTAATCCATACGGGAGATTTTAAAATTGACTATACCCCAATAGAGGGACAGCCAATGGATCTCGCAAGACTTGCGGAAATAGGCAAGAAGGGTGTACTTCTGCTAATGTGTGACAGTACAAATGTAGAAAACGAAGGATATACACTTTCGGAGCGTACGGTAGGAGAGACCTTTGACGAGATATTTATGAACTGCAAAAGCAGAATTCTGGTAGCAACTTTTGCTTCAAACGTTCACAGAGTTCAGCAGATATTCAATGCAGCCGTTAAATTCGGACGTAAGGTTACAGTTCTTGGAAGAAGTATGATTAATGTTGTAAATGTTGCAATGGAGTTGGGTTATCTGAATGTGCCGGAAGGAGTATTGATTGATCTTGACAGCATGGACAAGGTGCCAAGGGACAAGCTTGTAATAATAACTACAGGCAGTCAGGGTGAACCAATGTCAGCTCTTACAAGGATTACATTCAATGAACATAAAAAAGTTGAAATAGTTCCTGATGATTTGGTTATTATATCAGCTTCACCAATACCCGGAAATGAAAAACTGATTTCTAAGGTAATAAATGAGCTGTTCAAAAAGGGAGCAAAGGTAATATATGAAGCACTTGCGGATGTCCATGTATCAGGACATGCGTGTCAGGAAGAAATTAAGCTGATTCATAACTTAGTTAAACCAAAGTTCTTTATGCCGGTACATGGAGAACACAGGCATCTGAGACAGCATGCTGAGCTTGCCCTGAAAATGGGTTTGCCAAGAGAGAAGATATTCATAATGGAAATAGGGAAGGTTCTGGAGCTTACAAATGACTCAGCAAAAATAAACGGGTCTGTTACGTCAGGTAAGGTTCTTGTTGACGGTTTAGGTGTCGGAGACGTAGGAAATGTTGTTTTAAGAGACAGAAAGCATCTTTCACAAGATGGATTAATAGTTGTGGTAATTACAATAGAGGGTGATACCGGAAATGTAGTTGCAGGACCGGATATAATCTCAAGAGGCTTTGTATATGTCCGTGAATCTGAGGATTTGATGGAACAGCTTAAAGAAATAGCAAAACAGGCAATATTCAAAAGTTCTTCTAAACATCAGGGAGACTGGTCCATAAGAAAGTCAGCTATAAGAGAGGCTCTAAAGGACTGTATTTATGAGCGTACAAAGCGTAAACCAATGATATTGCCTATAATAATGGAAATATAATACTATTTACCTGCAAATTACAATATTTTGAGTAAATTCTTGCCCGGCTTTTTTGAAAGCCGGGTTTTTGTATGCCAAAACATATGTGTCTGTAGCCTGAGCCTCAATCTCCAGCATTCGTGAAACCAAACTGTCTGAGGAGGTCTTGTAGCCGGATGCCTTGGTTACAACGGGAATTGCCGACTTCTTTTTCATAACGGACAGCAGTTCACGTCCTTTTTCGTTAAAACCTAAAATTCTGGCATATTGAGGACCACCACTTTTCATGAATTTCTCCGTATCAATCCTTTTCATTCCGGCAAGAAGAGATATGAGTATTCTTTGTATACGTGTTTTAGGATAACGTTTAGTGCATATATTGGCAAGAAGCTCATCAAAAGAGCCTGAGTTTTCTGCGGCATTTTTAATCCTATATTCCAGACCTTCAGAAACATCCTGAATACTCTCCAATTCTTGTGGTGTAGCGCGACGAAGAAAGGCCAGCAAAATATTTTCATAAGAATACAAGCTATTTGGCCCTCTGCCCATGGAAATTTCCCTTTCCAAAATCTTTTGTGCCAGTAGCGGCATGGCTTGACTGCCGAAAACAACTTTACTCCGGTGAATAATGTTTCTGATAGCAGTGGCACTGGAAATATCTCCTGTAAGTTCTTGGGTATTATAGCTGTTGGATATCCTTTTTACTGTAGACGGCTGTATGTTGCTGTTAAGCTTTATAAGAGCCTTTAAATATTCCAGAGCAAGTATATTGTTAGAAGTTTCAAGCAGACTTGCAAGAGCCTCATTGGATTTATCCTGTGTTTTTAGATATTTTTCCAAAGCTTTTTGTCTGCAAACAGGGAAGGAAAGTCCTGCGGACAACTGGCTTTTCAATTCGTTCCTATAGCTTTCCGGCTCGGAGACAAGAATTTCGGCCAATTCTTGAAGAGATTGAATATCTCCTGACTCACTCCCAAAAGAAAGACAATCAACTATACCTATGCTGTTCAGTATGCTTACGGCACCATATGCAAAAAATTCTGCACTTGATACCGCAAAGGGAACAGGCAGCTCTATGACTAAATCCACACCGTGTCCAAGTGCGATTTCGGTTCGGGCAAATTTATTAATTATAGCAGGTTCGCCTCTCTGTATAAAGTTACCGCTCATTACACAAACTACGGCATCACAGCCGGTAAGTTTTTTTGATTCTTCTATATGATACATATGCCCGTTATGAAAAGGGTTGTATTCAGCAACTATTCCAAGTACCTTCATTTGTTCTCTCCATGTCATTTGATATGGGTATTATATCAATTATTAATAAAATTTATCAATGGGGGAAGATAATTATTAATTTACTTGCATTGGTGCAGATACCAAGGTTGTATGTTTACCCTGAACAAGCTTCAAATAAAATGTTTGCACACAAAGCTATTGCTTGAAATAAGTTCGGCTCACAGCTCACCTTTTTTAACGTTGCAACGACTCGCACATCGTGTGCTCGGCGTGTTGCATAAAGTGTCATCCTGTCACTTTACGTAAAAAAGGATTACTGTGAGCCTACAATTTCAGCAAAAGCTATGAATTGTGCTTCACATTTATTTGAACTTGTGAACATTACACAACGGTTCAGCACTTACAAGTTAATTTATGCATTATTCAAAACTGCTGCACCAGTTTCTTCTTCGAACTGCTTTTTGTACAGGGAATAGTAGTACCCTTTTTGCTTAAGCAGCTCGCTGTGATTCCCACATTCCATAATTTTACCATTTTTAACAACCAGAATAATATCTGCTTTCTTAATAGTAGAAAGTCTGTGAGCAATTAAAAACGATGTCCTGTTTTTAAGAATATGCATTATTGCTTCCTGAATCATTTGCTCAGTCTGAGTGTCAATGGAGGAGGTTGCTTCGTCAAGTACGAAAATCCTTGGGTCTGAAATAACTGCACGTGCAAATGAAATCAGTTGTTTTTCGCCAGTAGAGAGTCGGTCGCCGCCTTCGCCTATATTTGTGTCAAGACCGTTTTCCAGACTGTTAATTACACTGTCTGCAGCCACTATTTTTATGGCGGCTTCTATCTCATCATCAGTGGCATCGAACTTACCGTAACGAATATTATCCCGTACAGTTCCCGAAAACAGGTGTGGACTTTGGAGAACATAGCCTATGTTATTGTGCAGCCACAATTGTGAACGCTCCCTGTAATCTCTTCCGTCTATGAGTATCTGACCTTCAGTTGGCTCAAAAAACCTGCATGCAAGATTAACCAGAGTACTTTTACCTGCACCGGTCTCACCAACGATTGCAACGGTTGTTCCTGCCGGTATTTTCAGATTAAAATCTGTCAGTATATATTCGTCACCGTCAGGGTATTTAAAAGTAACATTTTTAAACTCAATGTCTCCTACTAACATTTCCCAGTTTTCTTTCTTGGGATTAAAATTATCTCCATATTTTTCAATAACCTGAGGAGTATCCGTTATATCAGGCTCAGTCTCTAACAGACCTGTAACACGTTCTATATTTGCCTGAGTAGACACGAAGTCAGCAAATACACGGGCTATTTGCTGTATTGGCTCGAAAATGCTGACAGCGTAGGTTATGAATACAGAGAGTGTACCTAATTCCATTGGGTTTTTCATTACAACGTAACCGCCGTAAGTCAATACCATCGTGAGAGAAGTTGCGCTGAAACACAGAATGATTGGTATAAATACAGCATTCAATACAGTTGCACGCATAGTCGAAGAGTAGAACTTATCGGTAACCTGTGAAAAATCCTTCAGGTTGTTGTCTTCAATTACCAGAGTTTTAGAGGTTCTTGCTCCTGTTATCCCTTCATTGAAAGCACCTGTCATGGTTGAATTAATTTTTCTTATTTTTCTGTTAACGTGCAGAATCTTTTTCTGAAAGTACATAGTTATAACAGAAATAAAAGGAATAATAGTCATTACCAACAGGGCCAGCTTAACGTTAAGGAACAACATTGCTATGAAAACGCCGATTACATAAATAACAGCCCATAGCAAATCAATCAGACCCCAGGATACCATTTGGCCTATCCTTCCGGTATCACTCATAACTCTTGCCATCATATAGCCCACAGGAGTCTTGTTGTAATAAGTAAAGGAAAGCTTTTGCAAGTGTACAAAAAGAGACTTTCTGATGGACTTTGATACATTAAGCTCAACAGTCATTGCATTTCGTATGAAAACAATTACTGCTATAGCCTGAATAATTAGTACACAAAGGTTTACCAAGGCAAATTTCTCTATTCCGTCAGTAGACTTTGGTGTTATAAAATTGTTTATAGCATACCGTTGAAAAAACGGATATAAAATGTCAATTAAAGAAACAAGTATTAAAAATGACATAGCCTTTGCAAAGGGTTTTTTATAAAGCTTTACAAAGGGAACAACATTTTTCCAGACCTTTATTGAAAAAGGTTTTTTGTAATCTTCTTCTTCATAATATGCCATTAATTGCCACCTCCAGTTTGGACAGCTGAATCTGAAAGCTCAGTTTCAAGACTGCTTTGTATATCGTATATTTTTTTATAGATACCTTTGTCATTGGCAAGTAATTCAGTATGTGAACCGATTTCCGTTATTTTACCGTTATCCAGAACCATGATTACGTCTGCCTGCATTAATGTGGTAATTCTATGGGAAATCAGGAGTACTGTACTTTGACCTGTGCTATTCTTTAAGGCACTACGGATTTTTGTATCTGTTTCAGAGTCGACTGCAGAAAGGGAGTCGTCAAATATCATAATAGGCGGCTGCTGCATAAGCATTCTTGCAATAGCGACTCTTTGCTTTTGTCCTCCCGAGAGAGTAACTCCACGCTCACCAACAATAGTGTCATAATTCTTGGAAAAGCTCATAATGGCTTCATCTACTGCAGCAATATCTGCACAATTGCGGATTCGCTCCATATTCCCGGTATTTTCAAAAATATCTATGTTTTCCTTAATGGTTTTAGAAAATAAAAACGGTTCCTGAAGAACAAAGCCAATATTCTTACGGAGATGTTCAAGCTGTATTTTCCTGATATCCATTCCGCCAATTTCAATTGAACCCTGACCTTCTGGCAGGTTATATAATCTGTCCAGAAGATATGTTATTGTAGATTTACCGGAACCAGTACCCCCCAGTATTCCAAAAGTGGTTCCTGACTTAATTCTGAATGAGATATCCTTTAGAACAGGCTTAACACCTTCATAATCGAAATTGACATTCCTAAACTCAATATCGCCTGTCATGTCAGGTGTCACAGCGTCTTCACAATCTTTTTCTTCTTCCTCAGCAACTATTTCCAGTATACGATTCAGAGAAACACTGGTTTTACTAAGCTCCGAAAGGATACGTCCAAAGTTCCTTACGGGCCAAATCAACATAGAATTATAGAAAACAAATACCAAAAATTCACCAAGAGTAATAATTCCCTTTGATGCGTCGATTGAGCCCATGATTACAATTAATGAAACCTGAAGCCCTGAAACAAAATCTCCTATACCCCAGTATTTACTTAGAAGAAAGCCTAGTTTAATCCAGTAGTTGGCAAAATGATCATTTTTATTATCAAAGTTTTCAATTTCATGGTTCTGACGTCCAAAAGCACGCACTACACGTACTCCCGTGAGGTTTTCCTGTACCATTGCAGACAATGCACCCTCTGCTTCGTCTGCAAATTTAAACTTAGCAGCAATTTTATGATAGAAAATTGCCGAATATGCCACAACGACAGGGAAGAAGGCCAGTGCTATAAGAGAGAGCCTGATATTCATTGTAAACATAATGGTAATAGAGAAGCCTACTAAAAAAACAGTTCTTATCATTTCTATAAGCTGCTGAGAGATAAAATTTCTTATAACCTCAACATCCGAAGTACATCTTTGTATTATGTCCCCGGTCTGGTTTTTGACATGCCAGCTGTAAGGCAGTCTCTGAATATGATTGAACAGGTGGTTTCTCATTTTACGGATTGTACCTTCAGAAGCCTTCGCAATACATATTCTGAAAAGTAATGTAAACAAGCCTGATAATGCGGCAAGTAAAAGTGCCAGAAGGGAGCAGCCAAGCAGATTGCTTCTCAGCATATCTCTGCCTCCATGGGTATTTATATAATTCAGAATGAATTTTGGCAGTTTTAACTCTTCATTGCCAATAACTGAATCGACTATAATCTTAGTTATTTGCGGCATCAGATAATTGAATACTATTGCTAACATTGTAAACAACACTGCAAAAGCAAACAACCACTTATATCCTTCCATGTATGAGTATAGCATCTTGAATCGACCTTTGTTTTTTGATTGCATGATAAATCTCCTTATATAAAATGTAATGATTACTTAGTAACAGTCAATAGCACTTGAAAACAGGGTATATTATGAAATATTTTTGAAAAATAAGGAATAAAAAAACACGATAACGCAAGCATCGTGTTCAATATATTTATTTAACATATTTAACTGTATGACGGTTACTTAAGTGCTGACCTTAAAAAAGCAAAACAAAATTACAATTGTTTTACATAAAGGTCCGATATTAAATTATGTATTAAATACCCCGCTAATTTTATTGTACATATTTTTTAAACACTCCTTTCACCGAATTTGTAATATAGAGAATACATTACCAACATATGTTATTACAGCATAGTAAGTCCTGTCAATAGCTGTAATATATTTGTAAAATAAAAAATGTAAAAACATTATGTTTCCTAAAGAAATTAGGACAAGAAAAAACTCTGTACAAAGTATAAATACGAATGTACAGAGTTTTTTTGGTGGAGGGAGATGGATTCGAACCATCGAAGTCAGAGACAACAGATTTACAGTCTGCCCCCTTTGGCCACTCGGGAACCCCTCCAAAATCAATATGTTGTTTTCAGCAACAAATAAGATTATGCACTAAATACTACATCTTGTCAACAACTTTTGATAATTTTATTTAATTATATTTAGATGAAGAATACTTCTTGAAAAATAATAACATAATTATAAATATGAGTTACAAATTGCTAAACAAAGAAATATATGGTAAAATAACAAATAATTACAAATTACAATCTGGCTTAAAACATGCATGTTAAGTTTAGCATGGATTAATTCTATTGGAAGCAAGGGTGCTCCATATTGCAGAATATCTGTGTTTTTTTGTAAGCAAAATGCTATTAACATTAAATAAGGGGGATTGCAATGAAGAAGAGATTAGCAATATTATCAATTGTATTGTCAATTATTTTGACCATACCTGCATGCACCAGTAAATCAGAAACCGGGAATACATCCGGAAGCTCGTCATTAAACACGTCAGCAGGAACAAAGGCTACTCAGACAGGATTTGACTACAAGAAGTACGGTGTTGAATATACTTCTGCTACAGATCCTTTAAAGAGTCCTAAAGTTGCAACAGACAGAAAAGACACATTAGTTATTGGTTTACCGGATACAACAGGAATATTTAATTTTTTATACGGAGATAATGCTTATGATTGGTATATGATATATACCATGTTTGATTTTAATGTAGACGTTGATTTTGACGGCAAGGCAATGCCGGGTGCAACAGATTATAAAGTTTCGGATGACGGACTTACATATACTTTTACAATCAAAGACGGAGTTAAGTTCTGGGATGGAAATCCTGCTACAGCCACTGATTTAGAATTCGCGTATTATCTGGAAGCCGACCCTAATTATGATGGGCCGTCGGATATATCAAAAGCATTTATAAAAGGCCTTGATGCATATAAAAAAGGTAAGGCTGATAAAATTGAAGGAATAAAGGTAATTGATGACAAAACACTGCAGATTACCGTTGACAAAGCCAGTGGTCCTGCAATCTATGGATTACAGGTTCCGTTACTTGAAAAGAAGTACTATGGTGCTGATTTCAAAAAGGGTGATACAGCAAAAGTCAAGGAAAAAAACGGAGCACCAATGGGTACAGGCCAATATAAGTTTGTAGAGTATAAAGCAGGGCAGGAGCTGAAGCTTGTGGCTAACGAAAATTATTTCAAGGGAGCTCCTAAAATCAAAAATCTGATATTTTCAATAACACCTACAGGACAGGAACTTCAAAGGGTTAAAGCAGGAGAGACGGATATTGATATGGCTGATGTTTCACCTGACAATATGAAAGCGGCAAAGGATGCCGGATTTATAGACATATACAGATTCCCTACCAATGGTTACGGATATGTGGGATTAAACGATGCTGACCCAAAATTCAGTGATGTAAAAGTACGGCAGGCACTTATGTATGCCCTTAACAGAGCTGCTGTCGTAGAAAAGGTATACGGCGAATATGCAAGAGTCGTAAATATACCTGAATCAAATGTATCATGGGCATACGACGATGAGGGCTGCAATACATATGAATACAATCTGGATAAAGCCGGACAGCTGTTGGATGAAGCAGGCTGGAAGCTGAACAGTAACGGAAAACGTGAAAAGGACGGTAAAGAGTTCAAAATTAAGTTCTCCTGCATGAGTCCTCATCCTGTAACGGACATTATGGTTCCGGTTATGAAGGACGATTATGCAAAGCTGGGAATAGATGTTACAGTTGAGAATCTTGACTGGCCGACTCTTCAGCAAAAGGCAACCAAAAAGAAGCTGGAAGCTTATTTTATGGCTAGCGGACTTACCCCGGACCCTGACAATTCATTAGCAAATGCATATAAATCAACCGCATCTCAAAACTATTACAATTATAAAAATGACAAAGTAGATAATCTGTGTGAAAAAGGGCTGAATGAAATAAGCACAGAAAAGAGAAAACCTATTTACAAGGAACTCTACAAAATTTTGAATAACGACTTACCTGTACTTTTTGTTTATCAGAGAAGTGACATGTGGGTAGCTAATTCCAGAATAAAGAACTACGAACTATCATCTTTCAGGGATTTCTTCTATAACTTATATAAAGCGGAAGTTGGAAAGTAAGAAATTTTCACATTTTGTTTTTGAGAATGTCCGTCATTAAAATGCACGGGCATTCTCTTTAACCCAAATAAACAAACGACAGGAGAGTTGTGACATGTGGAATTACTTGGCCAGAAGAATCCTTCAGATGATACCAATTTTAATTGGAGTTTCCATAATATTATTCTTGATTATAAATCTGGTTCCCGGAAATTTTATTGATTCAAAAGTTTCCTCGACACATATGACACCCCAGCAAATTCAACATCTTAAAGATATTTACGGGATTAACGACCCGATTTTTCTCAAATATTTTAAATGGATTAAAGGAGCCATTCATTTTGACTTCGGTGATTCGTTTACCTATCAGAAACCCGTTTCTACCGTAATCAATACATATGTATGGAATTCTTTCAGTATTGCGCTGGTGGCCTTTATCCTTGAGCTGCTTATTGCAATTCCTATAGGTATTATCTCAGCTACCAGACAATATTCAAAAACTGATATGATCTTTACTTTTTTAGCTTTAATCGGAATTTCCTTTCCATCCTTTTTCCTTGGATATATTTTAATAAAAATATTTGCCGTAAACCTTCATATTCTGCCGCTGGCGGGTTTGGATACCCCAGGTTCCAGCTATATGGGGATTGCATTTATCATTGACCGACTGAAACATATGATACTGCCGGTCTTGGTACTTGCGTTGATTAGTGCAGGGTCTATGATGAGGTATACAAGAACTGCTGTCCTTGAAATAGTAAAACAGGATTATATAAGGACTGCCAGAGCAAAAGGTCTAAGTGAAAAGGTAGTTATATATAAACATGCATTGCGAAATGCACTGATTCCTATTGTTACTCTTATTGGTCTTTCACTCCCCGGATTATTTTCAGGTGCAATCATAACAGAAAGTATATTTGGTATTCCGGGTATAGGAAAAATTGCACTGGAAGCGGTTACAAAAAGAGATTATCCCCTTTTGATGGGGTTTTCACTGTTTGTTGCTGTACTTACCCTTCTGGGAAATCTGCTTTCGGATATTTTCTATGCAATTGTTGATCCCAGAGTTAAGTTAAAGTGAGGTGGAAAGAAAAATGAAGATAAAAATATTAGCTATGATAGCATTGTTTGCAGCAGTTTTGTGTTACATACTCCCATTTCTCACATTTAAGGATTACAGTTCAATAAACGGGTTTACTCTTATAACGTCGCTGTTCAAAAGAAAAGAGCTTCACAAGCTAACTGAAAATATACAGACATATGTATTTACCAGTACTTCAGTTCCTCTGCTTGTATCATTTTTACTGTTTATTGCTGCCATTGCCTTTTTAGCATACTATCATTTCCGTAAAAGCAGTAAAGCACTCTCCGGCGCTTTGGGTTCGGTTATAGTTGCAGTAATATCTTATGGAGTACAGCTTTCCAACAGTCAGACTTCAATAACTGATTTTTTTGGGACTATCCTTCTTGAACTAAAAACCGGTGATGGAAAATCAATATTCAAAAGCAGTGATATTACGTCTCAGACCGGGCCCGGTGCAAGGCTTCTGGTTATAGTGGCTTTTGTAGCATTGATTTTTGTAGCAGTTCTCAAAATACTGGATATCAGGGAACGCAACAAAGGCGACAATATACAGACCCCTTGGTCTATGGCTATTAAACAATTCAAAAGAAACAAATTGGCTATAGTGGGATTATTTCTGATAACTTTTCTTATTATAATATGTTTTTACGGGCCTGTATTCTCTAAATATCCTTTACTGAAAACAGATATAATTATGGCAAAGCTTAAACCGGGGCCGGAGCATTTATTGGGTACTGACAGCAGCGGGCGTGATATTTTAACACGTTTGATGTACGGAGGGAGAATCTCCATAACCGTAGGCTTTGTTGCCGTACTTCTGGAAATACTCTTAGGTACTACTTTGGGAGGCTTGGCAGGCTATTACAGCGGCAAAATTGATAATTTTCTAATGAGGGTAGTAGATATATTCCTAAGTATTCCTTTTTTGCCTGTTGTAATAATTATAGGTGCGATAATGTCTGATTTAAATATACCTCCAGAGCGCAGGATATATTTTGTAATGTTTATTATAGGTATTCTTAGTTGGCCTGTAATGGCAAGATTGGTTCGCGGACAGATTCTTACCTTGCGTGAACAGGAGTATATGATTGCTGCGGAAGCACTTGGGCTCAAGGACAGGCGGAAAATAGTAAGACACCTTATTCCTAATGTTATCCCAAGTATAATTGTATCTGCAACTCTTGGGATAGGTGACGCCATATTGATGGAATCAGCGCTGTCCTTTCTAGGACTTGGTGTGGCTATGCCGTTCCCTTCATGGGGAAACATGGTTCAGGCAGTTAGGGATACCAATGATTTCATTCTCCGCTCATGGCTGTGGATACCGCCGGGAATATGCATTTTCATGATAGTTCTGGCTATTAATTTTGTGGGTGACGGCCTACGGGATGCCTTTGACCCTAAAATGAAAAAGTAGGAGGAAGAAGCGTTTATGTCTGAAAAACTTTTGGAAATTAAAGATTTACATACATTTTTTTATACTGATGCAGGTGTTGTTAAAGCAGTAAACGGCGTCTCCTTTGAGGTAAATAAGGGACAAACGATAGGCATAGTAGGTGAGTCAGGTTGTGGAAAGAGTGTCATGTCTCTTTCCATTATGCGTTTAATACAAGAACCGGGGAAAATAGTTGATGGACAGGTGTTTTTCAATGGTCAGGATCTTGTAAAGCTATCCCAGAGTGAAATGAGGAAAATAAACGGTGACAGGATATCCATGATATTTCAGGAGCCTATGACTTCGCTAAATCCTGTTTTTACAGTTGGTAACCAAATTGCAGAATCACTTATACTTCATGAAAAATTAACTAAAAAACAGGCGAGGGAGAAAGCAATTGAAATGATTTCAACTGTTGGGATTTCTCGTGCAGAAGGTATATATGACTCATATCCCCATGAATTATCAGGAGGTATGAGACAGAGAATCATGATAGCCATGGCACTTTCCTGCAATCCTGAACTTTTGATTGCAGATGAACCCACAACTGCTTTGGATGTTACAATACAAGCGCAAATACTGGATTTATTAAAAGAAATAAAGAAAAAATTCGGCACTTCCATAATGTTAATCACACATGATCTTGGTGTTGTAGCCGAAATGGCGGATTATGTAATAGTAATGTACGCTGGAAGAATAATTGAACAGGGACATGTAAACGATATTTATCTTAATCCAATGCATCCTTACACAATAGGGCTTCTGAAATCAAAACCGAGTATAACTACTGTAAGCGACAGGCTTTATACAATACCCGGGCAAGTACCAAACCTTATTAATTTGCCTGAAATCTGTTATTTCTCAGATAGGTGTAAAATGTGCAAGGATGTCTGTAAACAAGGTTTCCCCAAGCTGATTGACATGGGAAATGACCATTTTGTAGCGTGTACATTATTTGGGGAGGTGACAAAATGAGTGAAGCTTTACTGAAAGTGAAAAATCTGAAAAAGTACTTTCCCATAAAAGGAGGAGTATTTCAGAGAACAGTAGGACATGTTAAGGCAGTAGAAGATATATCCTTTGATATAAATAAAGGTGAAACCTTGGGTTTGGTAGGCGAATCAGGCTGCGGAAAAAGTACCGTAGGCCGTACAATTCTAAGACTCCATGATAAAACCGGAGGAGAGGTTTTATTTAAAGGAACAGAAATATTTGACTTAAAAAAACAGGAAATGCAAAAGCTGAGACCTAAAATACAGATTGTCTTCCAAGATCCTTACAGCTCTTTAAATCCCAGACTTACGGTTGGTGAAATAATAGGAGAAGCCCTTCTTGAACACGGCTTTTGTGAAAGGAAAGATTTAAAACAACGTGTACTAAAGGTTATGGAACAGTGCGGGCTACTGGCCTTTCATATAGACAGATATCCTCATGAATTTTCAGGAGGACAGAGGCAGAGAATCGGCATTGCGAGGGCTTTGGCCCTTAATCCGGAATTTATTGTATGTGATGAGCCTGTTTCGGCATTGGATGTATCCATTCAATCACAGATAATAAACCTTTTATCTGATCTTCAAAAAGAATATGGATTTTCTTACTTGTTTATATCACACGATTTAAGCGTAGTAAAACATATTTCTCATCGGGTAGCTGTAATGTATCTTGGCTGCCTTGTTGAGATTGCTGACAAAACAGAGCTTTATGATAATCCGCTTCATCCCTATACAAAGGCCCTTCTGTCGGCAGTCCCACTGCCTGACCCCAGACTTAAAAGAGAAAAAATAGTCTTATCCGGGGATTTACCAAGCCCTGCAAATCCTCCGTCGGGCTGCCGCTTTCATACAAGATGCCCAAAGTGCAGCGATATTTGTAAACAACAGGTTCCGGAATTAAAAGATGTTGGACAAAATCATAAAGTTGCCTGTCATTTTGTTTGATAATTACCTTGGGGGTAGGGAGTAAAAATATGAAACTGATACAAAAAGAATCTTTTAAAGATATTTTGGCAATTTTTATAGCTATTGTTCAGGTTATATGGCCATATGTTTTAATTAGTATAGGAGTTTATCTGCTGCTGACGTTGTTTTTGACAAAGGTATGGCTTTGAAATTGAAATAAAAAAAAGAATTTTTCGTAGCTAAGACGAAAAATTCTTTTTTGGTGCCCAGAGCCGGAATCGAACCAGCGACACGGGGATTTTCAGTCCCCTGCTCTACCGACTGAGCTATCTGGGCAAGTTGTCAGTGTTTTTAAAACACTAACAAACAAATTGGTGGGCCTTCAGGGACTCGAACCCCGGACCAACCGGTTATGAGCCGGTTGCTCTAACCAACTGAGCTAAAGGCCCTCGAAAGGACGAGTTTTAGTATAATAAAAAAATTAACTTAAGTCAATAGTAATATTATAAATTTATTAATAAAAATTTTTATAGTACTTTAAGATTTTCAATTCTCTAGGAAAATCTATGATTTTTTGCTAGTATAATATAAAAGATTAATAACAGATTAAATAAAAATAGGGGAATAACGAAGAATGGAAATAACAAATTGTTTAGAGTATTTGTCAGGACTTGTGGCAGTAACAGGCTTTGAAGCAACGGCTGCTGCGAAAATTGCTGAAACCTTTAAGGATTACTGCGATGAGGTCCGAATAGATAAGTTTTTCAATGTAATTTTCCTGAAAAAAGGATTAAATAAGTCTGCAAAAAAGATTTTGGTTACCGCACACAGCGATGAAATAGGCTTTCTGGTTAACTCCATTGATGATAAGGGCTTTGTCGGTATAAGTCCGATGGGGGGGATTGACAGCAAAATACTGCTGGCACAGGAAGTGATAATCCACGGCAGGGAAGACATAACAGGTATAATAGGTGCAATGCCTCCACATCTGATGAAACCGGAGGATGCAGGAAAGGCAGTAAAAATAAAGGATTTACGTGTGGATACTGGACTAAAAGGAGCAGAGCTTAAAAAAATAGTTTCAATAGGGGATGTTGTATCCTTTAAATCAAGCTTCTCCTTAATGAACAAAACCAAAGCCAGCGGGAAGTCTTTTGACAATCGTACGGGTATTGTTTGCATGATGGAAATATTACAGGGTCTAAAAGATATAAACCATGAAAACGATATTATATTTATGGCCTCAACACAGGAAGAAACAAGCCTTGCAGGTATTACCACAGCTGCTTTTTCGATGAAGCCGGACGCTGCAATAGTAATTGATGCAGGACATGGAGACATACCGGAGCTTTCAAAAGATGTATCCTCAATCGCAGGAAAAGGACCTGAAATAGCAATAGGTCCCAATCTCCATCAGGGAATGGTAGAAAAGCTATTTGAGCTTGGTAAAGATATATGTATTCCTTTTCAGAAAATGGTTGAATCAGGGGATACGGGAACAGAAGCATGGGCGACTCAGGTCAGCGGTTGCGGAATACCTACCGCTCTGCTTTCAATACCGGTTAGATATATGCATACTGCTGTAGAAACTGTTAACTTGGAAGATATAAAGTATACGGCCAGAATTATAACAGAGTTTTTGAGACTGAGCAGTGAGAAATTAGAAAAGGTTCTGGAATGGAAGACTATCTGATTAACTCATATCATATATAAAAATTACGGCAGTAAGGCTGGTGGAGGATTGTATGACATTGATAAAAGAACTTACAGATTTAAATGGTGTATCGGGAAATGAAAATGAAGTGAGAGAGTACATTAAAAGTAAAATTAGTGGGTTATGTGATTCTATAGAGATTGACACAATTGGAAATATTATTGCTTATAAAAAAGGTAGCAGCGGCAAGCTGAAGGTTATGCTTTCAGCTCATATGGATGAAGTAGGATTCATGGTTTCGGGATACATGGAAAAGGGATTTTTGAAATTCAAGCCTGTTGGGGGTATTGACAGCAGGATTTTGCCCGGTAAAAGGGTGGTGGTCGGCAAAAAGAGGCTGGAAGGTGTAATCGGCGCAAAACCCCTGCATCAGCAAAGTTCTGAGGAACGGGACAGGATAGCAAAAATTAAGGATTTATATATAGATATCGGAGCAGATACAAAGGAAGAAGCCGAGAAATTAGCTCCTTTGGGAGAGTTTATAGCTTTTGACAGTGATTATGTAGAGTTGGGAAAAGACTGTATTAAGGCGAAGGCGCTGGACGACAGAGTAGGCTGTGCAGTACTTATGGAGGTATTAAAGTATAACTTTGAGTTTGATTTGTATGCCTGCTTTACCGTTCAGGAAGAGGTAGGGCTTAGAGGCGCACAGGTAGCGGCGTTCAAAATTATGCCGGATGTAGCACTTGTTCTGGAAGGAACTACTTGTGCTGATGTTCCAGAGGAAAAACCTTTTGATTTTTCTACAGAACTGGGCAACGGTGCAGCTCTTACACTGGTGGACAGAACCTGCTATAGCGACAGAAAGCTGGTACAGTTTTTATATGATACGGCAGTTAAAAACGGAATAAAAGTTCAATACAAACAGACTACAACGGGTGGAAATGATGCCGGACAGATACAAAGAACGGGTAGTGGTGTTAAAACAGCATCAATTTCTGTTCCGTGCAGGTATATACATTCTCCCGTATCTGTTATGAGCAGAAGTGATTTTGAATGTGTAGAAAGACTTACACTTGCGGCATTAAATGAAATAAACAAAGACAAAGACTTTATAAAAAACATTGCAGCAGTATAGAAATCTGCGAGTTAACAAAATTGGAGGGATTTAAATGCAGGAAACATTAAAAATAGTTACACAGGCCTTTGGTGTATCCGGAAACGAAGAAGATATCAGAGAAATTATTACTACTGAAATAAAAAAAAATGTTGATGAAATAAAAGTTGATGCAATGGGTAATCTGATTGCAGTAAAAAAAGGCAAGAAAAAGAAAATCATGTTTGCGGCACATATGGATGAAATTGGAGTTATAGCTACCTTTATTGATGATAATGGATTTATAAGGTTTTCCAATTTAGGCGGGGTGTCAGCGTTTAATTCACTTGCACAAAGAGTGAGATTCAAAAATGGTACGGTAGGTTGCATTAATGCAGAAGAGAAGCTTGAAAACATGAAGGATCTCAGACTTGGGAAAATGTATATTGATATTGGCTGTACCAGCAAAGAAGAAGCTGAGAAATACGTCAAGGTTGGAGATGCAGCCAGCTTTACAGGTGATTTTCATATTCAGGGGGATTTTGCAGTTTCGAAGGCCATGGACGACAGAAGCGGTTGTGCAGTACTTATTGAGCTTATAAAAACCATGCCTAAAACAGATAATGAGATTTACTTTGTCTTTACTACTCAGGAAGAATTGGGACTAAGAGGTGCAAAGACAGCTGCTTTCGGAATTATGCCCGATTGTGCCATTGCAATTGATGTAACACGTACAGGAGATACACCGGAATGCAACAGCATGGAAGTAAAGCTTGGAAAGGGTCCGGCAATAAAAGTAAAAGATGCTTCTTATATAGCTCATCCTCAGATTCGAAGGACTTTACAGGATTTGGCTCAGGAAAACGGGATTCCTTATACTTTGGAATTACTGGAAAGGGGAGGAAGTGACCCCGGTGCAATACAGACTTCCGGAACGGGGATACCCTGCGGAGGTATATCAATTCCATGCAGGTATGTTCACACTCCTTGCGAAATGGTGAGCATTCAGGATTTGAATAACTGTGTCAAACTATCAACCCTGTTTATAAAACATTACAAGTAATTGTAATAACAGAATAAAATATGGTAAATTTAAACAAGGAATTTCAGGATTTAAAGCAGAATTAGTATTATTAGAGAAAGATATAATCCTATTTGTCGAATGGAGGTCTGTTATGAATATTTCATTTCTTGGAGCAGCAAAAACCGTTACAGGCTCATGTTATCTTGTTGAAACAAAGGAAACAAAATTTCTGGTTGATTGCGGAATGTTTCAAGGTAAGGCAAATGAAGTTTTATTAAATACAGAAGAATTTTCATTTAATCCCGGTGACTTGGACTTCATGCTTCTGACCCATGCTCATATTGACCACAGCGGGAGAATTCCAAAGCTTCATACGGACGGGTTTAAAGGAACTGTTTATGCCACTAAGCCTACAGTACAGCTTTGTGGTATAATGCTTCCCGACAGCGGACACATTCAGGAAATGGAAAATGAATGGACCAACCGAAAGAGGAAGAGGGCAGGTGAACCACCTGTTAAGCCGTTATATACGTTGGAAGAGGCTACTGATTGCCTCGGTCTTTTTAAAGGAGTGGCATATGATGAAGTAATATCTGTTTCTGATGATGTGAGGGTTAGATTTAAGGATGCAGGACATATTCTTGGATCGGCAATACTTGAAATTTGGATAAGGGAAAATAATCAGGAAACTAAGGTTGTATTCAGCGGTGATCTTGGAAACAAGGGAATGCCCATACTTAGAGACCCCAGCATAATCGGGGACACGGATTACCTTATAGTTGAATCTACATATGGAGACAGGTTGCATACACTAAAAAAAGAGACTGACAAAATTGAAAGATTTATAAGTATAATATCGGAAACCATCTCCAAAGGAGGGAATGTAGTTATACCATCCTTTGCGGTAGGAAGAACCCAGGAACTGATATATGATTTAAACAAGCATATGGATGTTTTCGGCGATAAGGTAAATGAGATATTGAATGTTCCCGTATATGTAGATAGTCCCCTTGCAACTTCAGCGACCAAGATATTCAGGGAAAATCTTGACTGTTTTGATGAGGAAGCAAAGGCATACATTGCCAACGGAGACAATCCCCTTGACTTTCCTTCACTTAAATTCACACAATCTCCTGAGGAATCAAGGAAACTCAATGAAAAAGCCGAAAGCATGATAATCATATCAGCCAGTGGCATGTGCGATGCCGGAAGAGTAAAGCATCATCTTAAACATAATCTTTGGCGTAAAGAATCAACAATACTTTTTGTTGGATATCAGGCTGAAGGAACTCTGGGACGTAAAATACAGGACGGGGCAAAGATTGTAAAACTTTTTGGTGAAGAGATATCTGTAAATGCAAGAATAGAAAGTATTGACGGCTTTTCCGGACATGCTGACAAGGAAGGACTCCTTTCTTGGATTAGGAGTATTGGAAGAAAGCCAAAGAAAATATTTGTTGTTCATGGAGAACAGGGAGTTGCTGCTTCATTTGCACAAACTATTACAGATGAACTTGGTCTGCAGTGTATAGTTCCATCACGAGGAGAGAGTTATGTAATAAGTGGGGGGAATATTTACGAACATGTTCCAAGTGCAAATGCCAGAAAGAGATTCAGACGGCTTGCGGTGGTTGAAATGCTTGAAACTTTAAAAGAAGAGTTTGATGAATTATCAGAAATACTTAAAAATGATTTAAAGCAGGAAAAATCGGATGTGGAAATTGACGAAGTTGCAGCTAAACTTAAAATGGTTGAAAAATCCATTATTGAGGCCCTAAAATAAAAATTACTAAATTGTAATTTAATATATGAGATTATTAAAAATAGACAAAAACGGGTGTAGATACTTCAGTGTTTTTGTCTATTTTTGTGTCTGAAATCCTTAGAAAATGAAGACTTTGAGGGATTTTACAAACCTGCTAGGAAAACATACATATTAGCAAATAAAGTGATTTAAAAGGCGGTAATGGATAACACTAACTGAATTTAATTGTTTTTGGTAAAATAGAATAATTGACATTTCTTTTATAAATATGTATAACAAATAGGGATATTGACAAAAAGCTGAATACTTACAATTGTGCCGGAAAGACTCGGTGCATGGGGGGAATATTATGAAAAGGGCTGGATTAAAGAAAAAAATTGCTTTTTCTTTAATTATGATAATGACAAGTTTTACGTTGCTTAATTATGCAAACGGATATATACATATAAAAGATAACATAGCGAAGACATATGTGAAAATAAAAGAAAAAGAAATGAAGTTTATGTACGGTGTAAGGACATCACAGGGGGATCGCTATACGGGAGGCTCTGATAACTCCAACGGAGATAACGTTACATATAATTCAGATAGTACTTATGGGAGACAAAATCTTAACAACTTAATAGACAGTGACAGCAAAGGATACGTGTACCTTCAAGAGCAGAACGTTAAAAGCTCGGGAGAAGATTTTAAATTCAGTGATTTTATGTACAAACCTGAAGTTGAAAGTATTACTCAGAAGTTAAAAAGTCAGGTTGAATCAGATTCATACAGACATAAAAGACTTGGTTTTTATTACATAAATGATTTTGAGTATACTTTTAATGCCTTAAAAGAGCTGGAACCTGTAATTGATAAAACTGCAAAAGCGCAAAAGATGCCTAAGGCCTTTTTAACATCAGTATTATTCAGAGAGATGATGTTCCTGGGGCAGGAGGATCTTCTTGACGGAGTTCCAATTCTGGGAGGAAAATCAATAGGTATTTGCCAGATTGGGATAGATAATGTCCGCTTTAATGAACAGGTTGTACACGGGAAAAGCTCTTTGATTGCAAATTATTCCGATAAACTTATCAGGGAAATGTTGCAGACTCCCGAACTGGCAGTGTATTTTTGTGCTGTTCAGCTTAAAGCAAGGGCAATTCAAATAACGGGGGATAAAAATGTAGACCTTAATAATCTTAAGGAAGAGCAGCTATGTAAGATTTTGGCTGAATACAATCAGTCAATAATAACTAAAAACATTGGTCCCATTAAGACAAAAGAAAAATATGCAGAGGAGACATATAATTACTACCAGTTACTCACTAAATACTATAATTCGGAAGAATCCTCCAAATAATTCTTTATTTTTGTAGAAGTTTGTAATAAAATATTATTACAGCCATTGTATTAGCATAAGTAGTTTTGTAGAATGGGTTTAAAATAAAATTAATCTAGTTTGTGGAGGACGGTAGAATGGTAGGGTCACTATTTTTGACACTATTACCAATTTTGGTAATAGTATGTATGCTTGTAATTTTTAAGAAGTCAGCTGACGTCAGTGGTATTGTAGGCTGGCTTTGCGTATCAGTTGTAGCGTTTCTATTCTTTAAAACATCCTTGCCGGTTATTTTCCGGTCAACAGTTTCAGGTTTCATTCGTTCATTTCCGGTTTCAATGATAGTATTGACATCATTATTTATGATGGCTTATATGGAAAAAACCGGTGCTCTCAAAAGAATAATAATATTCATAAAGACAATAGCAAGTCATAATAAAGCAGTTCAGATTATGATGATTAATATAGGATTCGGTACATTAATGGTATCTGTGGGTGCTACACCTGTATCCATACTTCCTCCTATACTACTGGCAATGGGCTATTCTACATATGTGTCAATTGCGTTGCCGTCTATAGGATATGATTCACTGTGTACATACTCACTGCTTGGCGCTCCTCTTGTAGCATTTCTGGATTTTGCAAACAATTTTTTAGGACAAGGACATGAAATAACACCTTCACAGGCAGGAAGAGTATTTTTCTTGTTTTTACCTTTGGTGTCAACTTTAATAGGTTTCTGTATGTTGTATATCGTTGACAAATGGAAGGGCGTAAAGAAAGGTTTTCTACCCTGTATTGTAACAGGTGGGGTTATAGCACTTGTAGCCTTTTTCACAAACAAAGTTGATAATCTGGTTACCTTGACGGGAGTTTTAAGCGGTCTTGCGGTTATAGTTGCAATGGCCATATACCTCAAGCTTACCGGTAAAAAAGTAATTGATAAGAGTATCTTGACCGATGAAGAAAGAGAATATGAAAAGAAATATCCCCTTTGGAAGGCATTGAGCCCATGGATTATACTTATAGGCTTTATACTTGCTTTGAATCTTCCAAAACCGATTTATGACTACTTATACAATCTGGCATTGCCTATAAAGGGAATAACTGTTGATGGAAGACCTATAGCAACAAGAGCACTATGGAATGCATATACATGGATTGCAGTTGCAGTAGTTGTCTCAATGCTTGTAATAAAGCCTAAAAAAGCTCAGTTAAAAGAATCTGTAAGAGTATGGCTAAAAAGAGCACCAAGACCTGTGTTCTCAGCTGCAATATTTTTTGCAATAGGAGAGGTAATGAATTATTCGGGTTGGAGTCTTGATACCATGGCATATCAAACCGAAAGTATGATAAAAGTTCTGGCAAGTACATCAGCAGATGCCTTCAGTGGGGCTTATGGTTTTATAACCGGATTTATCGGTTTATTCGGAGGTTTTGTAACGGGTAGTGAAGCCTCAACCATTGCCATGTTTGCAAACTATACAATGCAAACGGCTAATAAGCTGAATCTGGGACTTGACGGGCTAATAATTGTTACTGCTGCCCTTGCTTTTGGAGGAGGCCTTGCAAGTGTAATTTCTCCGGCAAAGCTTCAGAATGCGGCTGCGTCAATAGACAAGCTCGGTGAAGAAAACAAAGTAATCAGGATAGCATTTGTTTTCGCATTAATTTTGACATTGATAACATCTGTGTATGCAATGATGTTACTTAAAATAGGATTAAAATTATAAGATAACTAGGGGGAAATAAAAATGATTTGGAATACTCAGGTTGAGTGTATGTCTAGAAATTCTATGAAAGAGCTTCAGTTGGAACATTTAAAGAATATCGTAAGAGTTGCATATGAGAATGTTCCAATGTATAAGAGAAAATTTGACGAAATAGGCCTGAGGCCTGAGCATATCCAAACGTTGAAAGATATAGAAAAAATACCGTTTACAACAAAAAATGATTTAAGGGATAATTATCCTTACGGTCTTTTTGCAGTACCTCTAAAGAAAATAGTAAGGCTCCATGCATCTTCCGGTACAACAGGTAAACCCATTGTTGTGGGCTATACAAAAAACGATATGGAAAACTGGTCTGAAAACATAGCAAGACTTGTTATCGCAGCAGGGGGAAGAGAAGAGGATATAGCTCAGGTTGTATTCGGATATGGTCTTTTTACAGGTGGTTTCGGACTACATCAAGGTCTTGAGAAGGTTGGAATTACTGTTGTGCCTTCTTCCAGTGGACATTCGGAAAGACAGTTAATGCTTATGCAGGATTTTGGCACTACCATTCTTGTAGGAACACCATCTTATGCACTCTATTTAGCAGAAATTGCTGATGAAATGGGTCTTGATAAGAGTAAGCTTAAACTAAAGCTGGGTTTGTTCGGAGGAGAAGGACATACTCCTGAAATGAGAGCTGAAATAGAAAGAAGATGGGGTATAAAGGCTACAGAAAATTATGGACTAAGCGAGATACAAGGCCCCGGTGTTGCAGGAGAGTGTTACTGCCAGTGCGGAATGCATATTAACGAAGACCATTTTTATCCTGAAATAGTTAATTCGGAAACTGGAGAAGCTCTTGAGTACGGCAATAAAGGGGAACTTATACTTACTACTCTTACAAAAGAGGGTATCCCGATGCTTCGCTACAGAACAAAAGATATTACCATATTGAACCCGGAAAAGTGTGAGTGTGGAAGAACCAGCGTCAGAATGAACAAGGTTCTCGGAAGAACTGATGATATGCTGATAATCAGGGGGGTTAATGTTTTTCCTTCTCAAATTGAGAGTGTACTTGTGGGTATGGAAGGAATCGGGCCTCATTATCAGATAATAGTAACTAAAAACGGATATATGGACGCAATTGAAGTACATGTTGAGCTTATTGACGGAAAACTCCTTGAAAAGTTCAGCGAGTTAGAAAAACTTGAGAAAAAGATTCGTCATGAATTAAAAGTTGTTCTCCAGATAGATGCAAAGGTTAAGCTTGTAGAACCAAAGTCTATTGAAAGAACAACAGGAAAGGCAAAGCGCGTTATCGATATGAGAAACCAATAAAATATTCGTTGTAATTTGTTATGGCACAGTACAAATGGTACTGTGCCATTTTAACGAAATTTCAGATTTACTTTTCAAATTCTGTTTATAAGTTATAATAGTAGTATTGACGAAAAGGAAAATTATAGAACGGAGGAATCTTTATGAAGAAAATAGGATTTATAGGCACAGGAATGATGGGAACAGCAATGATAAAAGGAATAATAGGGGCACAGATTGTCAACCCTTCAAATATTCATGTTTTTGATTTGGACAAGGCAAAGCTTGAAGTATTATGCGGCGATTTAGGAGTAAATGCAGAAGGAAATTCACGTGAAATTGTAGAGAAATGCGATTTTGTATTTCTTGCAGTTAAGCCAAACGTCGTAAAGACAGTTTTAGAGGATATAAAGGATGTATTTTCCGGTGAAAAGCTTTTTATAAGTATAGCAGCCGGTATTCCTCTTAAAACCTACAAAAGCGCACTTGGTCAAGACAAAAAAGTAATCAGGGCTATGCCAAATACTCCCGCAGTAATTGGCGAAGGAATGACCCTTATAAGCTTTGATTCTTGTGTTCAGGATAGTGAAGTAAAAGAAGCTATGAATTTGCTTAGCTCTCTTGGAAAAGTAGAATGCATGGAAGAAAAGCTTATGAATGAAGTCGTAGCACTAACAGGCAGCAGTCCTGCATATATTTTTATGTTAATAGAAGCAATGGCAGATGCGGCTGTTTTATCGGGTATCCCAAGGCAGACTGCGTACAGACTTGCTTCTCAGGCAGTGTCAGGAAGTGCAAAAATGGTAGCACAGACAGGTAAACATCCGGGAGAATTGAAAGATCAGGTTTGCTCACCTGCAGGTACTACGATTGAAGCTGTAGCTGCTTTGGAGAAGCTAGGGTTCAGAAATTCTGTAATGGAAGCAATGAACGAGTGTACAAAAAAAGCAAGAGAGCTTGGTAAAATCTACGGATAAAGAATTATCTGACTATCAGGAGGCGTAATGAAGCAGGTAGAAATATATACCGATGGAGCCTGTTCCGGGAATCCCGGTGCAGGCGGTTGGGGAGCGGTGCTCATGTATGGTGAGCATAAAGTTGAAATATCCGGATTTGAAAAGAGTACCACAAATAATAAAATGGAGCTGACAGCTGCATTTGAAGCTTTGAAAAGGCTAAAGGAACCATGTAAGGTAAATTTATACAGTGACAGTGCTTACCTGGTAAATGCCTTTTTACAGGGCTGGCTTGATAAATGGATAAAAAATGGATGGAAGCGTAATAAAAATGAAGAAGTAAAAAATATAGAACTATGGAAAGAGCTTGTTAGGCTTGCTGATATTCATGAAATAAAATGGATAAAGGTTAAGGGACATGCAGATAATGTATATAATAACAGATGTGACAAGCTTGCAACAGACGAAATTAAGAAAAATTGCTAGGAGGGTTTGAAATATGGATTATAATGAAAAGACACTTAAAACCGAGGATATCTATAAGGGAAACATAATTAAGGTACAAAATTTAACTGTAAGTCTTCCAAACGGAAAAGAAGCTACAAGAGATATAGTATTACACCCGGGAGCATCAGTGGTTGTTCCGATAAATGAAAAAGGTGAATTGTATATGGTTAAGCAATTCAGAAAACCTCTTGACATGACAACCCTTGAGTTGCCTGCAGGTAAACTTGATTTCTCAGGCGAAGACCCAAAAGTATGCGCTGAAAGGGAGTTAATGGAGGAGACAGGTCTGAGGGCAGGAAAGATAGAGCATTTAGTAAGCATACATACAACGCCGGGTTTCTGTAATGAGGTTATTCATATGTATGCAGCAACTGAGCTTACTCAGGGAGATTCCTGTACTGATGAAGACGAATTTCTGGACGTAGAAAAAATTCATGTTTCAAAATTGGTTGACATGATTCTCAATCACGAAATAACAGATGCAAAGACTATTATAGGTGTTATGATGGCTGAAAAAATATTAAGTAAAAAGTAATGTAAAAAGTTATTAAATTATAGTAATATCTTATGTTTATCCGGCATATATATTTAATAAGTAACAAGGGTTAATCAATTAGACGCCGGGGGATAAGATTGTGATTCACAAAACAGCGAATGTAGTAAAGGAACACATAAGAGATAATAAATACACATACCTTAGTTTGTTCATTTTTTATATAATCGGAATAGTGGCCGGTGCGCTGGCTGTTAATGAACTGGACTACCACCAGAAAACTGAAATGACTACGTTTTTCAATGACTTTTTAAAGTTATTAAACAGTGATAATGTTAATGGAGTATCTTTACTAAAGGTTTCTGTACTGGACAGTCTGAGAATCATAATACTTTTTTGGCTTTTAGGCATTACAGTAATAGGTTTACCTGTTTATTATCTGACTTTAGGAATGAAAGGGTTTAGTACAGGATTTAGTTCGGGAATAGTAATGGGGGTTCTGGGAGAAAAAGGGATATTGGTTTCGGTTTTCTGCTTTCTCCCTAAAGAAATCCTGACAATTCCTTTTATTATCGCCCTTGGAGTAAATGGGATAAGATTAACAAAAGGAATTTTCAAAAACTGGATAAAAAAGCCTGTTAAAAAAGAAGACACGTTAAAATCAAAATTTTTACCATACTGTTTTGTTACTGTTTTCTTTTCCTTATTTATACTGTTTATGACAATTATGGATGCTATTATAGCTCCCTTTACTTTGAGATTATTAACATTTGTATAATTACAGTTAGAAAATTTGTTAAAAATTGATAAAAATCCTAAATAATCCTTTCAAAATTACATAATTTGTATTAGAATATTATTAGAAAACCATTCCAAATTATTAAATGGTTTCGTATAATTATCCATTTACATAAAATGGATAAATAGATAATAAAGGAGTCGTTGTTTGATGGAAGCTAATGTTGAAAAGTTTATTAATTTTCTAGAGAGGGATAAGCGATTATCGCTCAATACGCTTCAGTCCTATAAACGGGACATAGAACAATACATAACATACTTAAAAGAGATTAACGTAACCAACATCGCAAATACTAATAAGACAACTGTAATTGCCTACTTGTTACATCTACAGAAAAAGGGTAGAGCTACATCTACCATATCAAGGAACCTTGCGTCAATAAGGTCCTTTTATCAATTCCTCTATAAGGATAAAGTAATAGACAATGACCCTACCTCCGAGTTGGAATCACCTAAAGTAGAGAAAAAGCTTCCACAGATACTATCAACACAAGAGGTTGAGTTACTCCTTGAACAGCCTAAATGCCTTGATCTTAAAGGAATTCGTGACAAGGCGATGCTTGAATTATTATACGCAACAGGTATTCGTGTTTCAGAACTTATTTCACTGAACTTAGACGATATTAATTTTGAACTAGGGTTTATAAGGTGCAATAAAGGAACACGTGAACGTACAATTCCTATCGGCTCCATATCAATGGCTGCAGTACATGAGTATCTTGATAAATCCCGTAACTTTTTGATTCAGGACAGTCAGGAAACAGCACTTTTTGTAAATGTAAACGGTAAACGTCTTACAAGACAAGGGTTCTGGAAAATTATTAAACATTATAAGAACCAAGCTAAAATAAATAAAGACATAACACCGCATACCTTAAGACATTCCTTTGCAGCACATTTACTTGAAAATGGTGCAGATTTAAGGTCGATACAGGAAATGCTTGGTCATTCAGATATTTCTTCTACCCAGATATATGCACAGATTGCTAAAAACAAAATTAAAGATGTTTACAAAAAGACTCATCCCAGAGCATAATTTTGTTGTACAAAGGGACACTCATTTATAGTGAGCTGTCCTTTTTTTATGATAAAATGCTACATATAGGATTAATTTGAACCAAAGAAAGTCCAATGGAGGTTATGTCATGAGAATGTACGAAATAATTGAGAAAAAGCGAGACGGGTTAGAACTGAACTTGGATGAAATTGAATTTTTTATTACGGAATATTGCAATAATAATGTTCCTGACTATCAGGCGGCAGCGCTTTTAATGGCTATTTTTTTAAGGGGTATGAATGAAAGAGAAACGGCAGATTTGACAAATGTAATGGCAAATTCAGGTGATAGAATAAATCTTTCTTCAATACCCGGCATAAAAGTTGATAAACACAGCACGGGAGGCGTAGGTGACAAGACTACCCTTATCCTTGCGCCTATTGTAGCTGCCTGTGGAATACCGGTTGCAAAAATGTCCGGAAGAGGGCTTGGACATACAGGGGGAACAATAGACAAGCTTGAGTCAATACCCGGATTTAAGACAAGCCTTTCAACGGACCAGTTTATTGATAATGTAAAAAGTATCGGCATATCAATAGCCGGACAAACAGGCAATCTGGCTCCTGCTGACAAAAAAATATACGCATTGAGAGATGTAACTGCAACAGTAAACAATATATCCCTTATTGCCAGCAGTATTATGAGCAAGAAGCTCGCTTCCGGTGCTGACAGAATAGTGTTGGATGTAAAAACGGGAAGCGGAGCATTTATGAAAACCTTTAAGGATTCTGTAAAGCTTGCAAAGGCCATGGTAAAGATAGGCCATAATACAGGCAGAAAAACAGTCGCTGTAGTTACCGATATGGATATACCACTAGGCTGCGCAGTAGGAAATTCACTTGAAATAATTGAGGCAATTGACACCTTGAAAAACAATGGGCCTTTAGATTTGAGAGATGTTTCCTTTGAACTTGCTGCCAGAATGCTTGAACTTAGCGGAATAGGAAATCTTGAAGAGTGCAGGAAAAAAGTTGCCGATGCGGTTTTAAGCGGAAGGGCTTTGTCAAAATTTGCTGAGTTGATTGAAAATCAGGGAGGAAACAAAGAAGTTATAAGTAATTATGCCTTGTTCCCTCAGCCTGTTTACAAGATGAGCTATATTTGTGAGAAGCCGGGTTATATACATTCTATGAAAACCGATAAAATTGGAATGGCCTCACTGGTTCTTGGGGCCGGAAGAGAGACTAAGGATAGTAAAATCGACTACAGTGCAGGTATTATGTTAAATAAAAAAACCGGCGACAGAGTTGAAACCGGAGATTGTATAGCTGTTTTGTATACAAACAGGGAAGAGGCGCTTTCACAGGCTGTTTCCCTTTTAAATGAAGCAATTGTAATAAGTGAGGAGCCTCACGATAAAAAACCGCTGATTCTGGCGTATATCGACAGTGAAGGAAACATAAAAAATTAATTTTTACTAGAATATCCTAATATTGTCCCGCATAACAATTAACTAGGACGAATTGTATTTTAAATAACGAATAGTTAACTGGAGGGACCTAAGTGAAAAGAAACTCTGTTTTAGCTTTTTCTTTGATTATAGCCATAGTTCTAACCATGCTACCGGCTGCGGTATTAGCGGATACAAATGAAGCTGCTGTTGAGGCATCTGCAAAATATGACGATATAACAGTAACAAAATTGGAAACCAAGACGAATGTTCTTGATTTAAGGGCAAAGTCAGCTGTACTGATGGATGCGGCTTCAGGAAAAGTTCTTTCTGAAAAGAACAGTCATGAGAGGCTCGCAATTGCAAGTGTAACAAAAGTTATGACAATGCTTCTGATAATGGAGGCTATTGATTCAGGCAGATTTACTTTTGATGATAAAGTAAGCGTATCGGAATATTCGGCTGGTATGGGCGGTTCTCAAGCTTATATGGAGCCGGGTGAGGAATTTACCGTTACTGAAATGATGAACGCTTTGGCAATACACTCTTCCAACGATGTGGCTGTAGCTCTGGCTGAAAAGGTCAGCGGAAGCGAGGAAACATTTGTAACTGATATGAATAATAAGGCTCAGGCGTTGGGAATGAAAGATACAAAATTTATGGATTGTACGGGCTTGAATGATGACGGTTACAGTTCTGCACATGATGTGGCTTTAATGTCAAGGGAACTGGTTATGAAGCACCCGAAAGTTCTTCAATTTACCGGGAAATGGCATGACACCTTCAGAAATGGAACATTTGACCTGTATAATACAAATAAGCTGGTGAAATTTTACGCAAATTGCGACGGACTTAAAACGGGATTTACAAGCAAAGCAGGCTTTAACTTATCAGCTACTACTCGCAGAAACAATTTAAGACTGGTCTCAGTTGTACTTGGTGAGCCGGATTCTAATACTAGGTTTGCAGAGTCAAGAAAACTTCTGGATTACGGCTTTGCAAACTATGAAGTAATAAATCTTGATAAAAGAGGGAATGTTGTAGGCAATATACCCGTAAAAAAGGGAAACAAGCTGAGTGTTAGTGCAGTATATGGCAGTGATACCAGTATAATGGTTTCAAAAGGTCAAAAGGGTAAAGTAGAAAAGGAAGTAGCTCTCGTTCCCGGGCTTTCTGCACCGGTTGAAATAAATCAAAAGGTTGGGGAAGTAATATATAAAATAGACGGAAAAGAAGCAGGAAGATTTGACCTTATTGCAAGTGAAAGAATAGAAAAAGTATCTTACGGCAGAATTTTATCAAAACTCTTTGTAAGGTGGTTCAGTCTGGGGAGAGCATAAAGGCTCTCCCACTGTTATAAAATAATCAACTTATAAAGTGAAATAAAAATGTATGATGCAGGAATTCCAATTATCTTATCAAAAACTCTGCTGATTACCAGAAGTATGAAAATGATCGTGCTATATTGCTCCAGTACGGTAAAGAAACGGTACTTCCAGGTATTAAATATGTTTGCAATAACATGGTAGCCGTCAAAAAACGGTATTGGAAGCAGGTTCAGCACAAACAAAACAACATTTATTTGAGCTGAATAACTCAAAAGATCCGCAACATTACCAAGAACAACCGAATTATTTGAAAGAAAACCCGTTACTGCTATCAGCTTTAAAATTAATAAAAATCCCGCTGCTACCAGCAAGTTCATAAAAGGCCCTGCCAGGGAAACGAGAATATCATCCCTTCTGGGCTTTTTGTAATGTCGTGGATTGGTCATAACAGGTTTTGCCCAACCAAAGCCCACAAGAAGAATCATTATAAAGCCTATAATATCTATATGAGCTCTGGGGTCAAGAGTAATTCTTCCCTGATTTCTGGGAGTAGGATCACCAAGCTTGTCAGCGGTAATTGCGTGAGCAAATTCATGCAGCACAAACCCCAAAAGTATTCCCGGTAATATCATTAACGTATAAATTATATCTCCACGTGAAAAAAGCATATTTCCTCCATTTCTAAAAGGCCGACGTTATTGGTATATCTTTGATGTCGCTGTATAAATTTTACTAGAACTTTTGTGATATGTCTACCATCGCAATAATATTGTAATTATTGCCCCATATATGATAATATTAAAAGGTTGAAGTAACGATATTACATAAATAATTAAGGTGGTAGTTGATGGAAAGCTCCCTTACAAACGCCTGTACTTTAAAACTTGATAATTTTGAAGGTCCCTTTGATTTATTATTTCATTTATTTGAAAAGAATCAGGTAGATATTTATGATATACCCATAAGTTCTATTACAGACCAATATCTTGATTATTTATATGCCATGCAGCAACTCGACCTTGAAGTAGCAAGCGAATTTCTGATAATGGCTGCAACTCTGCTGCATATAAAGTCAAAAACCCTTCTCCCAAGCAAAAAGGAAGAAAAGCAAGAAGAAATAGACCCAAGGGAAGAACTGGTCAGACGTTTGGTTGAATATAAAAGATATAAGGAATTTACACAGGATTTAAAAGAGATGGAAAAGAAATGGGACAGAGTTTCTTTCAGACTTCCGGAAGCACTTGATTTACCTGTAAGAGAGGAAATCATGGAAATAGACCCTCAGGTGTTGCGGCAGCAGTATATTGCAATATTGGACAGAAACAAGAAAAAAATAAATCTGGGTGCAAAAAATATTACAAAACTTGTTGAGCATGAAAAGGTTTCTCTTCGCAGCAAAATGAGAGAGGTAGTAAAACAGTTGATTCATAAGGTTTCCTTTAAGTTTTCAGAGCTTTTTTCCTTGAAAACCAAGTCTAAAACAGAGGTTGTAACAGGCTTTATGGCAATTTTAGAACTGGCCAAGATGAGAAAGGTCAAGATTGTTCAGAATAAGCAATTTTCAGACATTCATGTAATCGGCAATACCGAGAATGAAAAAGAAGATTATGAATTATATGATGATATAGATGAAAACATTAGTGAATTCTAGATTCGGTTGTAAAATGGAGGTCTAAAATGGAAATCAGTACTATTGAGTGCGTAATTGAAAGCCTTATTTTTTCCTACGGCGATCCTTTACCACTGGATAAAATATGCGAAATACTGGAGTTGGATAAAAAAACTGCCAGAAGCATAATTAAAAATATGATGGATTCCTATAACAGTTCAAACAGGGGAATTATTATAAGAGAAATAAATGAGAAGTATCAGATGTGTTCAAAACCCGAATATTTTGATTATGTAGCTAAACTCTATCAAATTAGGCAGAAACAGGCACTTTCACAGGCGGCCTATGAAGTACTTGCCATAATCGCATATAATCAGCCGATAACAAAAGCCAAGATTGAGCAAATCAGGGGAGTTAATTCCGATAGCGCAGTAACAAGACTTCTGGAAAGAAATCTGGTCAAAGAAGCAGGAAAACTGGATGTACCGGGGAGACCCAGATTGTACGAAACCACAGATGAGTTTTTGAGATGCTTTGGTTTTAAATCCCTTAGAGATTTACCATTGCTGGACATTGATGATTTAAGTGAACTCAATCTTCAGGAACTTGTGGATGAAGTACAAGATGAGAATATTAAGTGATTTAAATTTATAAAACATGTCAAAAATAACCAAGAGGTGATATCCTTGGTTATTTTTTTTATTGTTACTATATTAGTTTGCATTCTAGTGACTATAATTTTGAATATCAGACTGACACTGGGTTTTACAGCGAAAGTGCAAAACAAGGACTGTTCAGTTTTTATTACAATATACTCATTTAGAAATAAAGTTGTTAAAAATTTAATGATATATCCTATTCCCAAAAAGAATAAAAAGCCTAAGAGAAAAACAGTAAATGGCAAGAGAGACTTGAAAGAATTAAGAAGAAGCTTGCAGATATTAAGACGACTTTTCAGAAGATCTTTAATAATAAAAGACTTTAAGCTTCATGTTAAGGAAGGATGCGGAGATGCTTTTATCACAGCTATTTTATATGGCTTTTTATGGAGCGCCATAGGTATGGTAGAAAATCTGATTTTTACTAAATATGAGGTTAAAAATAAAGAAATTAAAGTTGAGGCAGATTTTAATGGAAAATATATTAAAGTAAACTTGGACTGCATATTTAGCCTAAAAATTGTAAATATTATTACTGTAGCTAAAGTAATTGCCATACTGTACTTAAAAAATAGAAAGGGCGGTGGTGCTGGTGTCAAGTCATCCAATAGAAGGTCTAATGACTACAGCAATGCAAAGTATCAAGGAAATGGTTGATGTTAATACAATAGTTGGAGATGCAGTTCAAGCACCTGACGGAACAGTAATTATACCTATTTCCAAGGTTAGTTTTGGGTTTGCAGCAGGAGGTGGGGATTATGGAGGGGAATCATCCTCTGATAATTCTCAGGAAGAACAAGACAGCGGAAAATTCCCGTTTGCCGGAGGCAGTGGAGCAGGTGTTTCCATAAACCCTGTAGCATTTATGGTTTGCGGACAGAATCAGGTTAAGTTACTACCTGTAAATGTAAATTCATCTGTTGACAAAATTCTGGACATGGTTCCTGAATTGGTTCAGAAAGCAAGTCAAATGCTTAATGAAAAGATGTCAAAACCAAAAGAAGAACACGGTAAAAATAAAAAAGAAGAGAACGAAAAATGTAAGGAATAAACGATTTCCCAAACCTTTTTCTTAACGTTACAGCAAAACAACAACTGGCAAAGTACAAAGCAACTTTGCTGTAAGTTGTTGTTTTACTTAACGTAATATTACAATGTCTGTAAGCGCTGATAATGTTGACTCAATTAAAAATCAAATATAGAATAAAAGGTATACTAAAATTTATATAAGGATAAATATGAATGTCTGAAATCAGATTACAGAAATATTTGGCACATGCCGGGGTTGCTTCCAGAAGAAAAGCAGAAGAAATGATTAAACAGGGCAGAGTAGCCGTAAATAACGTTATCATAGAAAACATGGGGGCTACCGTAACCTGTAATGATGTAGTAACTGTAGACGGTAAGCCTGTTACAACAGAAGAGGCTAAAGTATATATAATGCTGAACAAGCCTGTGGGTTATGTCTCCACTAGCAAAGACCAGTTCGGAAGACCTGCGGTGATTGACCTGGTAAAGGATGCAGGAAAGCGGTTGTATCCGGTTGGCAGGCTTGACTATGATACATCAGGCCTTATTCTTCTTACAAATGACGGTGATTTCACTTACCGCTTAACACATCCGAAGCATGAGGTAAATAAGGTTTATGAAGCTGTCATTTCGGGTTTTCCTGATAAAAATGAAATTACAAGGTTTGAGACCGGATTGAAAATAGATGATTATCAAACATCTCCGGCAGAATTTGAGGTTTTAAATAAGAAAGGAATTAATACGCTTGTCAGAATTACTATACATGAAGGTAAAAACAGACAGGTAAGAAAGATGTGCGAAGCCATAGGCCACAAAGTTCTGACATTAAAAAGAATTCAGATTGGGCCTATAGCTCTGGAAAACCTTCCCGAGGGAAAGTGGAGACATCTTTCTGACAATGAAGTTAAAATTCTATATTAATAATTGTACATATAATTGTAAGCACCAAAGGCAAAAACAACCAATATAATAACTATATACAAAAAGGTAAGCGCAAGAGATACGATTACCATAATACCTTGGATTTTAAAGTACTTTTTAAGAAATAAAAATAAATTATACAGTATGTTTGGATTATTAAAATCGGCATATTCCTTGATTGCCTTAGATGCATTTGTAAGGGAAATACCTGCAAATATAAGAGGAATACCAATTGCGGCAGATATAATACCTATACAGGTTATGGCACCGATTACAATGGTGTATATTCCCAAAAACTTCATCCATCCTGACAGACTGTTGATGACGGAATCATAAATACCGGTTTGAGGTATATGTTGTTGCTGATACCTGTAGTCTGTTTGAGGCGGTGGTGGCTGAGGGGCAATGTTGTTTGATGCTGCGTTGTTAATTGACGGTGATGGGGGAGCATCCTGTAATGCAATATCTGATTCATTATATTGGTCCATAATTAAATCTCCTTAATTCAAATTTTGAAATGTGTGTTTAAATTATAGCATAAAAACCTTTATTATTATATATGTACGATACGTAAAGTTAATTAAAAGGAGAGTTTTTAAATGTGTGTTTTGAAAAATTCATTATACCAATCTCATGAAATAGTTTCCCGTGTGGTTTGTAATGGTGACACGGTTGTTGATGCAACTGCCGGTAACGGTCATGATACGGTATTTTTGGCCAGACTTGTGGGCACGGGCGGACAGGTTTATTCCTTTGATATTCAGGAATCAGCCTTAAATACCACAAAAAACAGATTGGAATCAGAAAACCTTTTAAGCAGGGTTAATCTAATTCATGACGGTCATCAAAATATGATGAAGCATGTAAATAAGCCTATCAAAGCTGCAATGTTTAATCTGGGTTATCTTCCGGGAGGAGATCATAACGTTGGTACCAGGGGAGGAACTACTATTGAGGCTGTAAAAAGCGCCATGGAGCTGGTAGTTCCTCACGGTATAATAAGTATAGTCGTATACTATGGAGGGGACAGCGGTTTTGATGAAAAGAACGAAGTTATTAATTATATTAAAACAATTGATTGTAAGAAATTCAGTGTAATGCAAACTGAATTTGTTAATCAGATAAACTGTCCGCCTATTTTTATTTGTTTAGAGAAGATTGGATAGGAAAAAGGGGTTATCTTTTATTTTCTTCTTTCTTCTCATTTGAGGGATTGTTTTTAGTATTTCCCTTGTTATCGGTATTATGGACATTTTTACTGTGTTCCGAAGGAATAGGTTTTGAGCCCTGATTATATTTCTCCTTTTTATCAGGGCTTTCTTTAGTAGGATTATCACTTCTATCATTTTTGTTTGAAGAATTTTTTGAGATTTTATTTTCAGGCTTCTTACTGTTATGATTCACGGGGGTATCTTTATCAGTGCTTTTTATGGGCATGTCCGGGACTTTTTCAATTTCTTGTACAGGTTTTTGTTTGGTATGGTAATTATTGTCCTGCTTATGGGATTCATAAGCTTCTATTATTTTGGAAATACCTTCAGTTTTGGCCTTTTGTATATCTATATTACCGTCAGAATTTGAAATTTCTTTGTACAGCTTGTAGCGTCCCATGGAAATATTGTTTTTAACAGCCTCGGATCTTTTGGTTGGCTCAACTTTTATTATTTCGGCTTTTATAGATTTAGCTCCTGCCTTGAAATCCGTTTTTTGGAGCTCTGAAACAATACTATCCAGTACTTTTTCGTTGCCGGACTTTATTGAAGCAGAAATCAAAACCGCATTTTTTGTGTCAGGCTGAATAAATCCTTTACTATGCGATTCTTCTATAATAATCCTCACGGCACTGGTCAAGGACTTGTTTTTAAGATTAGTATTCTTTATAAGACCTGCAGCATCACTATTGAGTGCTTTTACGTTGATAACATTTGCTTTTTTATCTATTGATAATTCAAGGCTTGGATTTATATCTATATCAACATATGCAAAAACGGAAGAAGGTTTAAGCAGCTGGTAAAATAAAACCGAGCAAATGATTAAAACAAATATGCCGGCAATAGCAAAATATCTCATGGGTTTAAATCTTCTTGCAAGTGCGGGGTTGCTTAAATCCACCTGTTGTCCCACAAACATTTCGGGTCTTCTGGATATGGTTATAAAATCACATGTACTTGTCATTAAGATGGCCTTTTTACCTTTCAATTCAAGAATAACACCAGTATTATTTCCCATGGATATCTCCTCCTTTCTCAATATTTCTCACATATTCTTGCAGTACTTCAAGTCTGCTGCTTAGTATTAAATAAACTGCTATTATAAACTTTCTGTTTCTTTCAACTGTCTTACGGTTTACTTGTAGTACTTTCATTAGCTGAGACATTGGTATGGTTTTCTTTGCAGTAAGCATATCAGATAAGGTCTTATTTTCCCATAGAACCCGGGCAATACCTATAGCCAGTTTTTTAGAGTCTGTATGCTTGGGTGCATTTCCAATTAAATCAGTCAAACATATACCGAATTCATTCAGTCTTGCTCTGAATAAATCAATTTCTTCTTTTAATTCCACATTATCAAAAAAAGTACTCGCTTCAACTACCATGTACTTATTTTCAATAATGTCTTTCTCATCAAAATCATTAGTTTGAAAATAGGTGAAAGGATAAACTTTACTATTCTTGCAGTCCTTTCTTATATAGTCAACTATTCTTCGTTTTATAACTGTTTCAGCAAAGTTCAGAAACCCTGCATTTTTATCAGGGTTATAGGACTCAATAGCTTCATTAAAAGCCATAAGGCCGATACTAAGCTCATCACTGTTTTTAGTGTCAACAAATTTACCTGTGACTGTGGATATTGCTTTTAAAATGAAGGGCTTGTAGTCGTTAATTAAGCCTTCTTTTAAATGAGTTTCCCCATTCTTTATTTTAGTCATAGTTTCTTCGATAGACTGAGATTTTTTTCGATATTTGCCAAATAAATTTAGAATGGTCAACTTATATATTCACTCCTTACAATAGTATACGCAAGTGCATTCAGTTTTTAGGGGGCAAAAACAAATATATATAAAGGTTTACATAACAAAATATATACTACATTATATATAAATTTGCATGCTGTATCAAATAAATTTAAGGGAGTAGTCAAGCTATATTGACACTCTTTTTCGGATATAATATAATTATCACTAGGTACTAATAACTAATAATAGTTAAAAAACTGCCAGATAAATTATATATTTTGAAATTAATACGTTAAGTTTATAGAATAATTTATCTAGTATACATTTTAAAGAGGTGATTGTATGTCACAAATTGAAAAGCTTCAAAATCTTAAAAATATGAAGACAACTATAGCTCAGGGCGGCGGAGAAGAGAAAATAGCAAAAAGACACGCAGATGGAAAGCTGTCTGCAAGAGAAAGGATAGCTTTGCTATTTGATAAAAACACTTTTGTTGAAGTAGATGCATTCATAGAATCCAGATGCTTTGACTTTGGTATGCAGAAGAAAAAATTTCCTGGTGACGGGGTTGTTACCGGCTACGGAACGGTAAACGGCAGAAAAGTTTTTGTTGCGTCACAGGACTTTACTATTATAGGCGGTTCTTTGGGAGAGATGCACGCGAAGAAAATTACGAAAGTTATGGATATGGCTCTTAAAATGGGAGCACCTTTTATAGCGATTAATGATTCCGGCGGAGCTCGAATTGAGGAAGGTTTGGATGCGCTTTCCGGTTATGGAGATATTTTCTACAGAAATACTCTTGCATCAGGTGTTATTCCTCAGATATCAGTAATAATGGGGCCCTGTGCAGGCGGTGCAGTTTATTCACCTGCTATAACCGACTTCATATTTATGGTGGAAAAAACCAGTCAGATGTTTATTACAGGACCTCAGGTAATCAAGTCTGTTACGGGTGAAGACGTATCAGTTGAAAATCTGGGAGGAGCAGATGTACATACTGCCGTAAGCGGTGTGGCACACTTTAAGTCTTCTTGCGAAGAAGAGTGTATAGAAGATATAAAGAGACTTTTAAGCTTTATTCCTGATAATAACGTATCAGATACTATGTACTACGGTGTGTCCGATGCTGCTGGAAGGTTGGCCGAAAGCCTAAATAGTATTATTCCTGAAGAATCAAACAAGCCTTACGACATGTTTGATGTAATAGCCGAAGTAGTAGATGATGGCGATTTCTTTGAAATTCAAAGTTATTTCGCTCAGAACATAATAATCGGATTTGCAAGAATGAATGGCAAAAGTGTTGGTATAGTTGCAAATCAGCCTAAAATAATGGCCGGTTCACTTGATATGAATGCGGCTGATAAGGCAGCACGTTTTGTACGTTTTTGTGATGCTTTCAATATACCTGTAGTTTCATTGACAGATGTACCTGCATTCCTCCCTGGAGTAACTCAGGAGCATAACGGTATAATCCGTCATGGGGCAAAACTCTTGTACGCTTTCTCAGAAGCAACAGTTCCAAAGATAAATGTCATTCTTAGAAAGGCATACGGCGGAGCTTATATTGCTATGAACAGCAAGACTATCGGAGCAGATATGGTATTTGCATGGCCATCGGCTGAAATAGCTGTTATGGGACCTGACGGAGCTGCAAATATCATATTCAAAAAGGACATTACAGCGTCTGAAAATCCTGCTGAAACCAGACAGGAAAAGATTGCGGAATATAGAGACAAATTTTCAAATCCTTATGTAGCTGCATCAAGAGGTTACATTGATGATGTTATAGAGCCTTCTGAAACAAGGATAAAAATTATTACGGCACTGGAAATGTTGGATACAAAGAGGGAGAACAGGCCTTCAAAGAAGCATGGCAACATTCCCCTATAATATATAGGAAACAAAATATCTGGAGGATGAGTGTAATGAATAAATATATAATTAAAGTTAATGGAACTCCCTATGAAGTAGAAGTTGAAGAAGTTGGAGGAGGAAGACCGGTTGCGGTTTCTTCAAACCCAAGAGCCTCCAAGCCGGGGCATACTGCGTCTGCAAGATTAGCACAGCCTCAGGCAGGTAAACCGGGAGATGTTGCTGCTCCAATGCCGGGAACTGTTTTAAAGCTAAAGGTTAATCTCGGTGATGAGGTTAAAAAAGGACAGGTACTATTAATACTGGAAGCCATGAAAATGGAGAATGAAATAGTTGCACCGGCTGACGGTAAAGTAACTGTTTTAACAGTTGAGGCCGGAAAGTCTGTTACTGCTGGAGAATTAATGGCATCAATAGCCTAAAAGGCTGACATTGCCGTAAAGGAGATGAAAAAATGGCAGGCGTAAGAATTACGGAAACAGTATTAAGAGATGCTCACCAGTCTCTTATAGCAACCAGAATGAAGACCGAAGATATGCTTCCCATTGTTGAGAAGCTTGACAATATTGGTTACCATTCGTTGGAAGCTTGGGGTGGAGCTACTTTTGATTCATGTATGAGATTTTTAAATGAAGATCCATGGATGAGACTGAGAAAGATAAAAGATGTTGCAAAAAAGACACCTCTGCAAATGCTGCTTAGAGGTCAGAACCTTTTAGGATATAAGCATTATGCAGATGATACAGTTGAATACTTTGTCCAAAAAGCAATTGCAAACGGTATAGACATAATGAGGATATTTGACGCACTAAACGATGCCAGAAATCTTGAAACAGCAATTAATGCATGTAAAAAAGAAGGCGGCCATGCTCAGGGCTGTATCTGCTACACAATAAGCCCTGTTCACAATCTTGAGGTATTTGTAAAAGATGCAATACAGTTGGAGAGCATGGGAGCAGACTCTATTTGTATAAAGGACATGGCCGGACTTTTAGTGCCATATCAGGCCTACGAACTGGTTAAGGCTCTGAAAGAAAGCGTAAAGATACCAATACAGCTGCATGCTCACTATACAAGCGGTGTAGCATCAATGGCGTACTTAAAGGCAATAGAAGCTGGTGTTGATGCTGTTGATTGCGCAATTTCACCTATGTCAATGGGAACATCACAACCGCCTACAGAGCCGTTGGCAGCAACTTTAATGGGAACTGAGTTCGACACGGGTCTTGATTTGGAAAAACTCAGTGAAATTGCAGACTATTTCAGACCGCTTAAAGAAAAATATATAGAAAGCGGACTATTGGATGTAAAGGTAATGGGTTTTGACGTTAATACACTTATTTATCAGGTGCCCGGAGGAATGCTTTCAAACCTTGTTTCACAATTGAAACAGTCAAATGCTTTGGATAAATTTGAAGAGGTTCTCAAGGAAGTTCCGAGAGTAAGGGCTGATTTCGGATATCCTCCACTTGTTACACCATCGAGTCAGATAGTTGGTACTCAGGCGGTCCTTAATGTATTGACTGGTGAAAGATACAAGATGGTACCAAGAGAATCAAAAGGTTTTGTAAAGGGTGAGTACGGTAGAACACCTGCACCTGTTAGTGATGAGATAAAATCTAAAATTCTGGGTAGTGAAGAACCGATTGCCTGCAGACCTGCGGAGCTTATTGAGCCTGAGCTTGAAAAGATTCAGGAAGCTGTAAAGGACTATATTGAGCAGGATGAGGATATACTTTCGTACGCAATGCTTCCTCAGGTAGCTGAGAAGTTTTTTAAACAGCGAATTGAAGACAGAAATAAGGCTGCTGCACCTGCTGCACCAGCAGGAATAAATCCGGAAGTTGTAGCTGCAATATCGGCCGTAGTAAATGAAATGGGTGAAAGAGACGGCAGAGAATACAGAGTAGGCAATATCTATAAGATTAACCAAAATCAGAACAGATGGAGCCTGTACGGCATGCTTGACAGATTCAGAACAAAGATATAAACATAAATGCCTCCACGGTAATATAAAACTGTGGGGGTTTTTTACTGAAAATTAATTTTCACACCCCTTGTGAAGGAAAATGAAATTTTGCTTGTTACTAAAAAACTCAAGTACTGCAACGTCTGAGCCTTTTTTTATATGTTTTCCGCATTTTAGACATACAAAATTTGACTGCTGGATTTGGGCATAACTCAATGTAGGAGAAATATCTTTAATTTTTTGCCAGCTTTTCCAGCCGACTTTACACAGGTTTATTCTATTTTCATAATCAGACAGTACCCATCTGAGAAGTTTATGAAAGTGAAAGGGGAATCTGGTGAATTTTATATAATCATTTGGTAGCCCAAGATTAACTGCATATAGCTCAAAGTTCTTTTCAACAACTTCCTGTATTCGTCCCGTAATCTGTGTTACGTACCAACAAAAGCCTTCTTCTGTCAGCCAGCACTTCAGTCTCTCAAACATATATCCTCTGCAAATCTCAATAGAATCAGACTTTGATACACCAAGGGCTGTAAAGGCTTTCTTGGCTATTTCAACGACGTCATCCAGATACAGTTTTTTTTTAAAGTTATCTGTATTGTAAAGCTCTACGGGAATAATATCAAAATAGTATTCATTTGTTTCAGGTCTGTAAAAACCGATACAAGTACCGCCAATAAAACTTCCGCTTCCAGCATCATCAATTTGTATCATTGTCTGTATTTAACCTCCTGCTGATTATGTATATCAATTATTATTAGTAGGTTTTCAAATAATATTAGTTAAATTATTTCCGGATTCAATGTATTTGAAAAAATGCAATTGCTTGATTTTTTTCCTGCAAAAAGGTAATATATAAGTTATATTGCTTTAGAAGTGCATTTGGAGGAGATTATGAATAACAGCCTTAAAAATAATGATTTATTGAGTTTAATACAACAGAAATATAATGATTTCAGCAAGGGTCAGAAGCTTATAGCCAACTATATATCAAACCATTATGACAAGGCAGCATTTGTTACTGCAGCCAAGCTTGGAGAAATAGTAGGCGTCAGTGAATCAACTGTAGTCAGATTTGCTATAGAACTGGGGTTTGATGGGTATCCTAAGCTTCAGAAGGTTCTTCAGGAGCTTATAAAAAGCAAGCTTACTTCAGTACAGAGAATAGAGGTATCATCCAACAGACTCAATGAAGACAATATACTAAAAAGTGTATTGCAATCTGATATGGATAAAATAAAATTAACACTTGAACAAATGGACATAAACAATTTTAATGAAATAGTTGAAACCATATTAGGAGCAAAAAGAATATTCATTCTTGGGGTAAGAAGTTCTGCTCCTCTTGCAAGTTTTCTTGGTTTCTACTTCAATTTAATATTTGACAATATTAGACTTGTTCATACAACAAGTGTCAGCGAAATGTTTGAACAAATCATAAAGGCACAGCCCGGTGACGTTGTTATTGGTATCAGTTATCCACGTTACTCTAAAAGAACTATAAAAGCCTTACAGTTTGCAAAAGACCAGGGAGTTAATACAATTGCCATAACTGACAGTGCGGAGTCCCCGGTAGCACAGGCTGCCAACCAGTATTTACTTGCCAGAAGCGATATGGCTTCCTTTGTAGATTCACTTGTTGCCCCATTAAGCCTTATAAATGCATTAATAGTAGCAGTAGGTATGAGAAGGAAAAATGATGTCTACAATACCTTTGAAAAGCTCGAAAAGATATGGGATGAATATGAGGTATACGAAAAAGACGATTATCATGATGAAAAACTGTAATTTATACTGTAATTAATTCTGAAAGGACACATATGGGTAAAGTAATAGTAATTGGAGGCGGCCCGGCTGGGATAATGGCGGCAGGTATTGCAGCCGGAAGAGGTCGGGATGTTATTTTATTGGAGAAAAACAGCAAACTTGGGAAAAAACTCTTAATATCAGGTAAAGGCAGATGTAATATTACTAATGATACTGATGTTGAAGGCTTGATAGAAAATACGCCGGGGAATGGAAACTTTCTTTACTCGGCTTTTTATACGTTTTCAAATCAGGATTTGATTTATTTTTTCAATCAAAAGGGACTTCGTACCAAAGTAGAAAGAGGCGGAAGGGTTTTTCCCGAATCAGATTCTTCCAGAGATGTATTGAACACTCTTATGGATTTCCTGAAATCAAACGGTGTTAAAATAAATACGGAAGCAACGGTTACTGAAATCCTTGCACAGGACAATAAAGTTACAGGAGTACGCCTTTCGGACGGAAGTATTATTGAGGCTGAGTCGGTTATACTTGCCGTAGGCGGAATGTCTTATCCGGGAACAGGGTCAACCGGGGACGGATATGATATGGTGAGAAAACTTGGACACACCGTAACTCCTTTAAAACCATCTCTAGTACCGCTTATTACGCAGGAAGAATGGATTAAGGATTTACAGGGGCTTTCTCTTAAAAATGTATCTGTTTCATTTAGAAACAGAAATGGCAAGGAGATATATAATGATTTCGGTGAAATGATTTTCACTCATTTTGGAGTTTCTGGTCCGGTAATTTTAAGTGCAAGCAGACACTTGCTCTCTTATGATTTTAAGAATATTGAGATGTCTCTGGATTTAAAACCCGCATTGACTTTGGAAAAACTGGATGAGAGAGTTCAGAGGGATTTTGATAAATATTCAAGAAAGCAATATAAAAACTCACTTGACGATTTATTGCCTCAGAAGTTTATTCCCGTAATTATAGAGTTATCCGAAATCAATCCTGAGAAGCCGGTACATCAAATCACAAAGGAAGAAAGAAAAAGACTTGTCACACTTTTGAAAAGCCTTAAAATTACTGTCATCGGTGCAAGACCCATAAAGGAAGCCATAGTTACGGCAGGTGGAGTAAAAACAAGTGAAATAAATCCTTCAACTATGGAGTCAAAAAAGATAGGTGGTTTATTCATGGCAGGTGAGGTAATTGACGTTGACGCATACACTGGCGGCTTTAATCTTACAATTGCATTTTCAACAGGCTATCTGGCAGGATTGAATTGTTAATAGTTAAATCATGAATCTTGGGAAATTATGTGTATTTGGCCGAAAGTTTGTACATATTAACAGTAAATAAACAAATTGAGGCTTGGTATATGAAAATTAATTTTAAAAGGAATAATGACAAAGTTTCTCAAACAGATAAAACAGCATCCCTAGAAAAAATACTGTTTCGGACTTGTACTATATTTTTTATAGTACTGATATCTGTTCAGATTGTCCTGTCAGTGCCTTCAGTCCGTGCTCACCTGAACATTATGGATAAGTCTGTTGGCTTACCTCTTGGAAGTGACGAATACCTATATGGAAGAGGTAAGGTAACTTTGGCACTGATTGATGAAGAGCCTGATCCGCAAGCCAAGATACTGGTGAATGGTGAACAGATTGCAGTCTTTGACAAGCTAGAAAAACCTATTAATGTAAATGATGGAGATGTCATAGAGATTGACGGTAGTGAAAGTCAGATTAACCACATGATTAAAGTACAAAATGCATCATCAAACATAGACGTTAAGTGTATAAATGCAATTGCAAGTATTCAGCGTAATATTAAGAAGCTGGTTAAAATCCAGTTTAATTAATTTGTTTGTATATCTGACAAAATTAACTTAATTATTGTTTTATAATAAAAAAACCTATATAATTTAACTATATAGGTTTTTATTGACTTAAAACTCCTAAAAAGGTAATAAATGTTACAAACATCGTGCTTTTGAGATGAATATGAATAAAAATAAAAATTATTTAGATTATTAGTAGTCGCACTATGGCTAACGGAGGATAATATGGCTAATGAAGATTTTGGCAGCAAAGATATAGCAAGTGCAGCAATAAGAATTGCACTAACCAATGACAGGGCAACTGAAAAGAAACTTCAGCAAGAATTTCTGCAAACAGGAATAAACACTGCTGCTGTTGATTATGGAGGGGAGTTTATTTCATCAGTTATGAAGATTGTGGAAAGAGCAGTCGTATCTTCAAAACGTGAAGGAGTAATTAGTGAGAGTCATGCTGAGCAGGGTGCTGTAGCAGGTGCAACAAGAGAGGCAATATCGCAGATAATGCCAAAGGCAATAGGTTTGAATGTCGGAGGAAAAATTGGAATAGCCAGATATAAGGATCATGTTAGCGTTGCAGTATTTTTTGGAATAGGTCTCTTGAATTTAAACGAAGTTTCAATAGGACTAGGACATAGAGTTGTATAATAACAAAATACCGAATTATAAGGAGAAATTAATGGCTGTTAGAGCGGTAAGAGGTGCAATAACTGTATCGGAAAATACAAAAGAGTTAATTTGGGAAGGAACAAAAGAACTTCTTGTGGAAATTATAGAAAGAAATTCTTTAGAATATACAGATATAATAAGTGTAATATTTACGGTTACACAGGACTTGAATGCTGCTTTTCCGGCAGTAGCTGCAAGACAAATTGGTTGGAATGATATTCCTTTAATGTGCACAAGTGAAATAAATGTTCCCGGCAGTCTGAAAAAATGCATACGAGTTATGATTCACATAAACACTGAAAAGACTAATACCGACATTAATCATGTATATCTTAAAGGGGCACAGGTGTTAAGACCTGACTTAGCTAAGCAGCAGTAAACGTAAAATAAATACAATACACGAAACGGAATGATAAGAATGCCAAAGAGCATAGCAATAGATGGTCCGGCAGGTGCCGGAAAAAGTACAATAGCCAAAAAGGTTTCAGCTGAGCTTGGCTTTATATATCTAGATACGGGAGCAATGTATAGAGCAGTTGCTTTGAAGGCAATAGAAAGTGGCGTTGATACCAAATCAAGAGAAGGTATAATAAGGATAATTGATAATATAAATATAGCTATCACACATGATAACAATTCCCAGAAGATTTTCTTGGATGGTTCTGATGTTTCAGAGGATATAAGAACGGGGGAAGTATCTGCAGGGGCTGCAAATGTAGCAGCTATTAAAGAAGTAAGACTTAAAATGGTGGAACTTCAAAGAAAGATTGCAGGAGAAAAGGATGTAGTTATGGATGGCAGGGATATAGGTTCATATGTACTGCCTAATGCAAATCTTAAAATTTTTCTGACTGCAGATATTAATGAGAGAGCTAAACGGAGATACGAAGAACTGGCTTTAAAAGGGCAGCAGGTTAACTTAGATGAAGTCAAAGAGGATATGCAAAATAGGGACAATAGTGATATGTCAAGGGCTTTTGCCCCCCTTAAAAAAGTACCTGATGCTGTTGAGATAGATTCTACTTCCATGACAATAGAAGATGTAGCAGAGAAAATACTCTACTTCTATAAAAATTATGCAAACATATAAACAGTGAGGTTGATTTAATGGAACTGGTTATCGCAAATACCGCCGGCTTTTGCTTTGGAGTAAATAATGCGGTTAAAATAGTAACTGATTTGGCGACAAAATCAGAAAAAAAGATATATACACTTGGACCTATAATTCATAATGATCAGGTAGTGCAAAAACTTAAAAATTACGGAGTTATCACAATAAATGATCCGGAAGAGTCGGAAGCGCCTGCAAAGGTGGTCATACGAGCTCATGGTGTAGGACCTCAGGTAATTGAAAGTTTGAAAACCCGTGGACTTGAGGTAGTAGACGCTTCTTGTCCCTATGTGGAGAAAATACACGACTTGGTAAATAATAAGTATAGGGAAGGTTACCAGATAATTATAGCAGGCGACAAGACCCATCCTGAGATAATAGGAATAAACGGATGGTGTGATAATAGTGCCTTGATTATTGAAGACGAGAATAATGTTGATAATCTGCCCGATATCAAAAAAAATATATGTATAGTTGCACAAACTACATTTATTCGTGAGAAATGGGAAAAAATTATACTTAGATTAAATAAAAGGTTTGAAAATGTTTTAAAATTTGATACAATATGTAATGCGACAGACAAAAGACAAACTGAAGCTGAAAAAATTTCAAAAATAGTTGACATGGTGTTGGTTATTGGCGGAAACAACAGTTCCAATACCAATAAGCTTTATCAAATTTGCAAAACAAATTGTGATAACACATTTAAAGTACAAACAGCCGATGATATTCCACCGGTTGATATAAAAAAAATTAAAAAAATTGGTATTACTGCAGGGGCGTCAACACCTGACTGGGTAATCAAGGAGGTTATTCATAAAATGAGTGAATTAAATAGACAGGATTTGGAAATGAGCTTTGCTGATGCTTTTGAAAGCTCACTCGTAACTTTGACTACGGGTCAGATTACAAAAGGCAAAATTATTGGATACAACCATAATGAAGTATTTATTGACATGGGGTATAAATCAGACGGAATCATTCCAATGCAGGAGTTTTCTGATGATCCGGACTTTAATCCTGAAAAATCACTTAAAGTTGGGGACGAGATTGACGTTTTCGTAGTAAGGGTTAACGATGGCGAAGGTAACGTTCTTCTGAGCAAGAAGAGAGTTGATGCTGTTAAAGGTTGGGATGTAATTGAGAGTGCATATGAAAGCAAGCAGCCTGTAAAGGTCAAAGTTACAGAAAAGGTTAACGGCGGCGTAATTGGTAATGCAAGTGGTGTTAGAGTATTTATTCCTGCTTCACAAATCAGCGACAGATTCATTAAGGATCTTTCTGAATTTGTAAAACAGGTTTTACAGGTTGAAATTATAGAATTAAACAAGCAAAAAAGAAAAGTTGTTGGTTCAGCAAGAATTTTAATTGAAAAGAATAAGGAAGCTGCATCCAGCGTAATATGGAATAGTATTGAAATAGGAAAGACCTACAAAGGTCAGGTAAAGAGTCTTATGGACTTCGGTGCTTTCGTAGATATCGGAGGAGTAGACGGACTTGTACACCTTAGTGAACTTTCATGGAGCAAGATAAAGCATCCTTCTGAGGTTGTTAAAGTTGGAGACGAGATAATTGTTTCCGTACTGGATTTCGACAAGGAAAAGAAGCGTATTTCACTTGGCTACAAGAAGCAAGCAGACAATCCATGGGCTAAGGCTGCAGAAAAATATCAGGTAGGTAATGTAGCAACAGGTAAAGTTGTAAGACTTGTACCATTTGGCGCATTTGTTGAACTCGAAGAAGGAATTGACGGATTGGTTCATATCTCCCAAATTTCATCAGTTCGCTTGGGCAAGCCTGGAGATGCTTTGACAGTTGGCCAACAGGTTGAAGCAAAGATAATTGAATTTGATGCTGAAACAAAGAAAATCAGTCTTAGCATAAAGGAAGTTAATCCAATCGACCCTGCAGGCGTAAAAAAGGAAGAAGAACTTTCAGCTGCTGAGGGAGAAGAACTTCCAAAGGAACATGTTGAAGATATGACTAATACCATTGGTGAGAGCGTTAAAGGATAATTTTTGATTATACTTTTCATTTTAAATAATAAAAATAAAGGATGTACATTGGTACATCCTTTATTTAAGTGTAAAAACATCATCGTACCTCATTCTGAATATAATACTGTATAAAAATTGTAATATTAAACCAATGAGGAGGTTCATATGGATTACGAAGGCTTTAAAGAAGAAATTTTCAAAATGACGAAGATAAATCTTACTCTCTATAAAGAAAAGCAAATGAAAAGAAGAATAGATGCTCTTATAAGAAAGAATAATTATAATACATACAAGGATTACGTTCAGGCATTAAAAGACAATAAGGAATTGTTCAAGGAATTCATAAACTACCTTACGATAAATGTGTCTGAGTTTTACAGAAATCCGGACCAATGGTCTGTATTGGAGAAAGAGATTTTTCCACTTTTGCTGAACAAAAAAAAGAAGCTTACAATTTGGAGTGCTGCATGTTCTACAGGGGACGAACCATATACCCTTGTTATGGTACTCAATAAACTTATGCCTCTTAGCTCTATAAAGATACTTGCAACAGATATTGACCTGGGAGCTATAGAAAAGGCAAAAACTGGTATATATAATGCCAAAAGTGTCGAGAATTTACCACAGGAGTTTAAAAGCAAGTATTTTACAATATTGGGTGAAAGTTATAAAATTAAGGATGAAGTAAAGAATTGTGTTGAGTTCAAGCAACATAATCTCTTAAGAGAACCTTATCCTACCAATATTGATTTAATAGTTTGCAGGAATGTGTTAATTTACTTTACAGAGGAAGCAAAGACCGAAATATACAAAAAGTTCAACATGGCATTAAATCATCAAGGAATACTTTTTGTGGGGAGTACGGAACAGCTTATAATGGCAAATAAGTACAATTTTAAATCACTGAAGACATTTTTCTATATAAAGGACTCAGATAATTTTAATTATCCGGTTTAATTAATTAGAGAAATAAAAAAAGAGTTTGAAATTAATATTCAAACTCTTTTGGTGCGGATAACAGGAGTTGAACCTGCATGAAATTGCTTTCACATGGACCTGAACCATGCGCGTCTGCCAATTCCGCCATATCCGCACGACTTAACTGCATTAGTATTTTACTATATGTTTTTTGATTTTTCAATAGGCAATATTTATTTTATGTGGATTACGGAGAATAACGGAGGTAATTATGAATAATAAGCTGGAACAGTTCAAGAAGGACGTTAAAAATAAAAAAGTTGCGGTTATGGGAATAGGTATAAGTAATATTCCATTGATTAAATATCTCGTTAGTTTTGGAGTAGATATAACTGCATTTGATAAATCATCTGAAGAAAAACTCGCAGATGCTTTCACTCAATTAGAGGGATTGCCTGTTAAATATAGTATTGGCTCTGATTATCTTTCCAAGTTGAATGGTTTTGATTTGATATTCCGTACGCCCGGAATGAGACCTGATCTGCCGGAGCTTGTTCAAGCAGTGAATAATGGTGCCGAGCTTACATCAGAAATGGAAGTGTTTTTAAAATTGTGTCCGGCACAGGTTTTTGCAGTAACCGGAAGTGACGGAAAAACAACTACTACAACCTTGATCTATAAAATACTTTCAGAGGAAGGCTACAATTGCTGGCTTGGAGGAAATATAGGTATACCGCTGCTAAGTAAAATAGATGAGGTTGCCGAAACGGACAAGGTAGTTTTGGAACTAAGCAGCTTCCAATTAATGACCATAAGAGACTGTCCGTCAGTTGCAGTTGTAACAAACCTTTCTCCAAATCATCTTGATGTTCATAAATCATTGCAAGAGTATATTGATGCAAAAAAGAACATTTTTATTTATCAGAAGGAAAATGAGAAGCTTGTTCTGAATTATGATAATGAAATTACAAAGAGTTTCAATTATGAGGCTCGTGGTGAACATGTTTATTTCTCAAGATTAAGTAATCTGGAAGAAGGTGTTGTATATCAAGATGGTGTGATAATGGTCAAAAAAGGAAATGAAAGTACTGTAATTGTAGAGGGTGATAAAATAAAGATACCCGGGGTTCATAACATAGAAAATTACATGGCTGCAACTGCAGCAACTATAGACTATGTTAAACCGGAGACCATCGCAAAGATTGCAACTACGTTTAATGGTGTTGAACACAGAATTGAATTGGTAAGGGAGCTAAATGGGATAAAATTCTACAATAGTTCCATTGACAGCAGCCCTTCAAGAACAATAGCGGCACTAAAAACCTTTAAGAATAAAGTAATCCTTATTGCCGGAGGAAAGGATAAGGGGATACCCTATGATTCAATAGGTGAAATTATTGCTGAGAAGGTAAAGTGCCTGCTGCTGATAGGCGCAACTGCTTCAAGAATTGAGGAAGCATACAAGAACTATTTACAACAAAGAGACATAGATAATGAGATAGAAATCATTCATTGTGACAGCTATGAAGAGGTTGTAAAAGAAGCCTATGGACAGGCAAAGTCCGGTGACTGTATAATTTTGTCGCCTGCAAGCACAAGCTTTGATATGTTTAAAAACTTTGAACACCGTGGAAATGTGTTTAAAGAATTGGTTAACAAGCTTAAATAGTTTTATTTCAAAGGGGCTGCTTTAAACAGCCTCTTTTAGTACAGACATTAATCAGACTTCTTCTCTGTAAGGTTCTTCCAATATCGCTTAGGCATGAAATTCTTTTGAAGTTTTGGATTTATTCTATTTTTAATTGCTATATGCTTATAATAATTTTTCCATAGAGCCTGAAATCTGAGCTCATCTGCATGGAGCTCGGGGATATTGGACAAATCCATATAGGATAGAAGCATTTTTTTTGTATTATATAAAGAAGCAATTTTGCGTGTCGTATCGTGTATTATCCAGTTCTGGTCTGCAAAACGGTTTTTAAAGTGGGGAGATATAAAAGAAATTATATTATGGTCCGGTTGGATTTTTGCATAATAAATACCGCCATCCAAAAGCTCAAAACGAAGCAATCCAAGCATTCTATGACACTCCATTCCTACTTTTCTGGCAGGAATCAATACATCCAAGACGGTTTTGTCTCCCAGCATACTGTCTATGCGTGAACCGATTTTAAAACCCAGACGGATATATTTTAAAATCCACATTTCACGCCCTTCAATTTCCGAAAAGAAACATTTTTGAAGATTTTCAAGACTTTCTGCAGATATCTTATGAAGTATTGCTTCTTCTACTGATTTAGCCTTTATAATATCGGAAGTTATAAATCTGTATTCGTCAATAAGATTTGGTATATAGCAAAGGCTTGATTCTATATTTGAAACATCCTGCTTATCATAATAATAATGATGAACTGCTGTTAAAAAGCAGTCCCATGTTCCATCATAAATGTATATCACTTAGCAAAAGCCTCCCGTCTTGCGGTTGATTGTAATAGCTCAGCCATTGTCGGTTATTTGAAGGAGAGTCTGTTAGAAGAAACTCTGAGATGTTTTCATCAGTTCCGCTATCATTTACAAGTGAGAATAAGGACATCTGCCCTAAAACAGACTTTTTACTTTTAGGCTGAAGGTTGGCACTTATCAAGGACTCTTTTACAATAGCTTCGTTTGAGCTGTAACTGTCATAAGTCTTCCCCTGACAGGTTAAAAAGTGGCCTGCACGTTTCAAGACTACTCCGATTTTTTTCAAGTTGTCAAAAGTCAGTCTTCCCACTCTTCTGGCGGTAATAATCCTCTGTGCCGATTTAACACCTATACCCGGTACTCTCAAAAGTAATTCATATTCTGCAGAATTTACTTCTATAGGAAACATATGCAGATTTCTCATAGCCCAGTCAGCTTTAGGGTCAAGCTCGGGATTAAAATTGGGATTGCTTTTACTTAGTAATTCATCAGCCTCAAAACCGTAGAACCTCAAAAGCCAGTCCGCCTGATACAGTCTGTGTTCGCGTAGAAGAGGAGGCTTGATAAGAGCCGGCAGCCTTGGATCTGTGACCGTTGGGACAAAAGCCGAGTAATAAACTCTCTTGAGGTTAAAATTGCCGTACAAGGCTTCTGAGAGCTTTAGAATGCTTAAATCCTTATCTGGTGTTGCTCCCACTATAAGTTGGGTGCTTTGTCCAGCCGGAACAAATGAATCACCCTTCTTAAATAATCTCTTATTTTCTTTGTTTTCAATTATTTTGTTGCTTATCTGATGCATGGGTTTGAGTAAAGCTCTTTTTGGTTTTTGAGGAGCAAGTACTTCAAGGCCTTTGTCAGACGGCAATTCTATGTTTACGCTCATCCTGTCAACGTACATTCCGGCTTCGTTTATAAGCCTTTCATCGGCCCCGGGAATTGCTTTGATGTGTATATAACCAAAAAAGCCATGTTCATTTCGGAGCTTTTTTACGATTTCAAGCATTAACTCCATGGTATGGCTGGGATTTTTTAGAACGGCAGAGCTTAAAAAAAGTCCTTCTATATAGTTTCTTCGATAAAAATTCATGGTAAGCTCAATAACTTCCTCTGCGGTAAAACTGGCACGGGGAACATCATTTGAAGACCTGTTTATACAGTATACGCAATCGTATATACATTCATTTGACAATAGAATTTTAAGCAGAGAAACACACCTTCCGTCATCTGCCCATGTATGGCATATTCCACAAGCATGACTGTCTCCTACTCCGTTTTTGTTTTTTCTTGTGCCTCCGCTGGATGAGCATGAAACGTCATATTTTGCTGCATCTGCTAATATTCCTAATTTCTCATTCAAGTCCATATATTTATTTTCCTCGTAAAAATAATTTACTCAAAAGCAAGCTGATTTATCTATTAAGAATAGTATAACATACTTTTTCCAATGAATCAAACGTATGTTCGAAATGTTTTTGATTGAAATTTGTATATTAAAGATATATAATATAAACCAATTCTGATTACATTAGAAAGTTTTAGCTTTAAACAATATATATAACCATATGCGGGAGGTATAAACGTGAGAGCAGTAATAACAGTTATCGGTAAAGATAAAGTTGGAATAATTGCAGCGGTAAGCAACATATTGGCAGAGAGTGATGTTAATATACTTGATATATCCCAGACAATTCTGCAGGATGTATTTACTATGATAATGCTTGTAGATATATCCAAATGTAACATACCATTTCATAATCTTTCTGAAAAATTGGAAGCCAAAGGTGTTGAACTGTGCCTGAAAATACAGATTCAGCACGAAGATATTTTTAACTCAATGCATAGAATATGAGGTGAACTATAATGCTAGGTCCATTTGAAGTACTAGAAACAATTGACATGATTCAAAAAGAAAATCTTGATATAAGAACTATTACCATGGGTATTTCATTGAGGGATTGTTGTCATCCCAATATAGATATTTCATGCAGTAAGATTTACGATAAGATAACCAGATATGCTGAAAAGCTTGTTGTTACGGGAGAAAATATCGAAAAGGAATTCGGTATCCCCATAATTAATAAAAGAATATCAGTAACTCCTATTGCTCTTGTGGCTGAGAGTTGTGAAAGCGACGAATACGTTAAGTTTGCTGAAGCTATGGACAAGGCAGCACAAACAGTGGGTGTAAATTTTATAGGCGGATTTTCATCACTGGTTCATAAAGGCTATACAGTAGGTGATAAGAGACTTATACAATCCATTCCTGAAGCATTAAGCCGTACAAAGCTTGTATGTTCATCTGTAAATGTTGCATCCACAAAAGCAGGTATAAATATGGATGCTGTGGCTGAAATGGGCAGGGTTATAAAGAAATGTGCTGAATTAACCGCAGATAACGGAGCTCTGGCATGTGCAAAACTGGTTGTTTTTGCCAACGCAGTAGAGGATAATCCGTTTATGGCAGGTGCTTTTCATGGCATCGGAGAACCGGAATGTGTTATTAATGTAGGTGTAAGCGGACCCGGTGTTGTAAAATGTGCTTTGGAAAAAGTTAAGGGAGCTGACTTTGGAACTGTTTCTGAGACTATTAAGAAGACTGCTTTCAAGATAACAAGAATGGGTCAGCTGGTAGCTCAGGAGGCATCCAGAAGGTTAAATGTTCCTTTTGGTATTGTTGATTTATCTTTGGCACCCACGCCTGCAATCGGTGACAGTGTTGCCTATATTCTTGAAGAAATGGGTCTTGAGAAGTGCGGAACTCACGGAACCACAGCGGCTCTTGCTCTTTTAAATGATGCAGTTAAAAAGGGAGGAGTTATGGCTTCTTCCTACGTTGGAGGTCTTAGCGGTGCATTCATTCCTGTAAGTGAAGATGCCGGAATGATTGATGCAGCACTTTGCGGAGCATTAACTTTAGAAAAGCTTGAAGCAATGACCTGCGTATGTTCAGTAGGACTTGACATGATTGTTGTTCCCGGTGATACCAGTGCTGAAACTATTTCGGCAATTATTGCTGATGAATCTGCAATTGGTGTAGTTAATACTAAAACTACTGCTGTCAGAATAATTCCTGCTCCCGGCAAGAAGGTCGGAGATACAGTTGAATTTGGAGGATTACTTGGTTCAGGTCCTGTTATGAAAGTAAATCCTTTCAGCAGTAATGAATTTATTAAAAGAGGCGGAAGAATTCCGGCTCCAATGCACAGCCTGAAAAACTAAGTTTATAGAACAGAACTTTATAAAGGGTGGCAAATTACCGTAAAACAGGTAATTTACCACCCTTAAAATATATGTAGGGGGTATCACATGAATACAAAGATTAGACTTGGTTTATGTCAAATGACTGTTTCGGATAAGAAAAAGGATAACTTGGAAAAAGCACTGTCCATGCTTGAAGAATGCAGTAAGCAAGGAGCAGATATTGCAATACTTCCTGAAATGTTTATTTGTCCTTATGACACAAAACTTTTCCCTCTATACGCTGAAAATGTAGAAAACAGTAAAACCTTATCAGTCATTTCAAAGTCGGCAAAGTATAATAATATGTATATTGTAGCAGGGACTATACCTGAGAGTAATAATGGATTTATATACAATTCTTCGGTAATGTTTGACAGACAGGGCAATACAATAGCAAAACATAGAAAAGTACATCTTTTTGATATAAATGTTAAGGATGGTATTTCATTCAGGGAATCCGATGTTTTGACCGCAGGTAGGTCGGTTACTGTTGCAGAAACGGAATTTGGGTGTATAGGGCTTGCAATTTGCTTTGATATGCGTTTCGCCGGGCTTTATTCTGAAATGACGGAAAAAGGGGCAAAAATCATTATTACACCGGCTTCGTTTAATATGACAACGGGCCCCGCACATTGGGAACTGCTTGTAAGAGCCAGAGCCCTTGATAATCAGGTATTTCATGTAGCGGTTTCTTCTGCCAGAGAAACAAGTGCCAACTATGTCTCTTACGGTAACTCAATGGTATGTGACCCGTGGGGAAGTGTTATTTCAAGGGCGGAGGAAAAAGAGGATATACTGATAGCGGATATTGACCTTAATATGGTAAACAGTGTGCGCAATCAAATTCCTGTAAACAAGATTATAGACTAGAATAAGTGAAAGGTGAACAGATTTTGAAAAACAATCTAAAATGGAAAAGGGCTGCAGTTTGCATTTTTCCTTTTGCGTTAGCTATTACAGCTTATTTCCTGAGAAATCAGCTTATATTCTGGGGGACACTTTTCCCTTCCTGCCCAAGTTATACTTATCTTGACATATATTGTCCGGGATGTGGAAATACAAGAAGTGTTCAGCATTTGTTAAAAGGCGATATTATAGGCTCTGTAAGATTTAACCCCATACCCTTGCTGGGTATTATTCTTGGGATACTGGCATATATTGAGTTGATAACCTATGTGTTTGGCAGGCATAAAAAGATATTTCCCAGAAGCCGTGTCTATTGGTGGACAATGGGTGCTATTTCTTTACTATATTTTGTGGTAAGAAATTTTATAAGACCATTTTAAATATAAGTTTAACATAAAAAAATTTTTACTTGAATCAGATTGCTAAATAGTGTTAGAATTACAATATTAATCCCAACAGAGGTCACAATATGAAAAAAAGGTATTTAGTTCTTCTGGTTGCAACTGTGTTATTATTAAGTTTCAGTTTTATTGTTTCAGGTGCAACTCAGTTCAAGCTGTCTATAAACGGTATTTCTACTGATATAGGAACAGCAACGGTAAATAATAAGATCTATGTAGACGCTGAGGCACTCGCAAATCAACTAGGTTTTAATGCAAGTAAAACAAGCAAGTCAATCAATATCTCTACTAAAAATGATGATATCATTCCAAACATTATCAAGTCAATAAGTCCATCAGTTGTTGGTATTATTGGTAATATTGATTCTGGAGATTCCACTGCCGGTGGAGTTGCGTTGGGAACAGGCATAATAATCAAATCAGGCGGAGATATACTTACCAATGCTCATGTAGTGGAAGCTATGAGCAGAATTGTGGTTGTTCTAACGGATGGTACGGGATACCAAGCCAGAATCAAGTACATAGATAAGCCAAGCGACCTTGCTGTAATAAAGATTGACAAGATTGGACTTACGGCAGCCACTCTGGGCAAAATGCAGGATATAGTAATCGGAAAGACTGCTATAGCCATTGGAACACCTATGTCATTCCAAAACAGGAATTCTGCTTCTGTTGGTGTAATCAGCGGGCTTAACAGAAGTGCTGACGGATTTTATCAGTACAAGCTTATTCAGACTGATGCAGCCATAAACCCAGGTAATAGTGGCGGGCCACTTCTTACTACAAAGGGAGAAGTTATTGGTATTAACTCAATGACAACGGTTAACGCGCAAGGATTAAGCTATGCCATACCAATAGATACTGTCCAATATGTTTTAAACCACTTCTATAAATATGGAAAAGTAAAAAGAGTAACCATGGGGGCTGAGTTTGAGGAAGATTATGTGGCTCTTTACGGATTACCCAGTAGAAATGGATTAAAAATAACAAGCATTGATAAAGGGTCTTGTGCAGAAAAGTATGGATTAAAAAAAGATGATTTTATTTACAGTATAAACGGCGTATATGTAAATACACTTGTGGACCTTAATGAGGCATATAAATCTGTACTCCCGGGTAATAAAGTCAAAGTAGGTGTAAGAAGAAACGGTAAAGTACAGAGCGTCAATGTGGTTGTGGATGAATTAAAATAGCAGTTAAAAATGCCCGGTAGAGGCACTTGGAGGATTTAAAGAATGAAAAAGTTATTTGTACTGTTAAGTGTAATTTTTTGTTTAGTTTTAAGTTCGGTGAGTATATTTGCAGCAGATGAGCTTCTTGATAATAATACGTCAACCGTAATAACAGTTTCCTTTAAAGCAGGTACAGCAAGCTATACTGTTAACGGTAAGGAAGTAAAAGCGGAAGCCAGTGCTGTTGTGAAAGGAAAAACTTTTGTTCCCGTAAAGGTTATAGCAGATGCGCTGGGTGCTTCATTTACGCCTGATTTAAAGAAAAAAACTGCTGTTATCAAATATAATGATGTGGAAATCAAAATTACCGATAAAAAGCAAGAGGCTATAATAGCAGGTAAGAAAACAAACATGGATGCCACTCCTTACATAAAAAATTCATCATTCATGGCAACTATTACTTTTTTAGCTGATGTTTTTGGGGCTGACATTACTAACAGTGGCGGAAAAGTTACTTTTACAAAAGAGATTGCTAACCCAAACAGCATAAAGGACTTTGGAACATTAATAAAGAATTCAAATAAGTCAAAAGTGGGGGACAGCTACTATAACTGGTCTATGAAGCTTCCTCGTGAGCTTATTATGGGTTCAAGAACCTTTAACGGAGCCTATAGTTTTTTCATATCACAGGATTCAACCTACAGTATGAGTATTGCAATCAGTGACAAGGATAAGGATGCAACTATGGAGGATGAACAGCAAAATCTTCGTGAAGAAGCAGAGGATTCAACACTTATTGACTGTGGAATTAACGAGTTAAATGGAGTTGAATATGCAGAAATAGTCTATAAGGACAGTGATTTCACTTTTGTAAAGAGAGTATATATGACCAATACAAAGAGATTTTCACTGTTGTTGCTTTTAGATAGCGACAAATCCTATCTTGATAACAAATATCAGGATTTACTTGATTCATTTCAGTTTAAGTTCAGCAAGGATGGAAGCACAGAGGACTTGTCAGATGTATCAGCCACAGGGTATAGAAAGTATCAGGACACTCAGCTAAAATGGTCAGCAAAGATTCTTCCAGACTGGAGTGAGTACAAAGATAAAAATGTACATAATGAAGTTCAGTTTTTTGGCCCTAAGGGAGAAAAGTTTTCAGTGAAAATCTATTCCCTTGAAAAGGGGGAGAACCTGGACTCAATTACTGCTTCAGAATTAAAGAACTATGAGCGGTATTATAATGCTGAAATGTTTAAGCTTGAGAAGCAGGAGAGTGCTGTTATCGGAGGAGTAAAAAGTAACAAGTTGTATTGCAAATATACCAAGTCAGATAAGCTTAAATACGGCTGTGATATTTTCTTTGCGGATAAAAATTATAAATATGTCTTATCGTATGAAATTCCTGAGGAAACATATAATGATTCCAAAAAGAGAATGATGGTTGAAGGTATGGCTAATTCATTTAGATTTGAGCAGTTGGATTTAAAAGCAACCGGCAAGCTGATGGACCCTTCAAAGGTAACTAGTTCAACAAAGACACGTACTATAGAAGAAGATTTATATTCTTTTAAACTGCCTTCCGGCTGGAAAAAAAGTCAAGAGAATAATTCTGATTATATAAGTTATTACAATAACGATGGGGACTTAGTTTTTACTATTTCAACAGCTGAAATGACTACTTCATCAACGGAAGCATTTGCAGGACTTGACCAGTACTTTAACAAATTACTTAATAAGAATTTAAAGTTAGAAAGTAAAGTTGCTATAAATGAAAAAGACACCTTTGGTTACAAATATATATTTAATATAATTAATAACGATACTCAATACCGTCAGGAAGTATATGTATTGTCTAAAGGAAACCAAATAATGCAATTTACCTTTACTGCAAATAAATTCTACTATGGAACTATGAATAGAGAGCTGGTAAACTCCATCTGGAACAGTGTCACCCTGAAATAAAAAAGTGATATTTAAATAGGCGCAAAAAAAGGATAATGGCCGACTTTAGGCTATTATCCTTTTAATCTTTTAAGGTTTATCTTTCCCGTCGCTTCTTGACTCAGTTTCAGTGTTCGAAGGATTTGGCGGGAGAACGGAATGAAAATCATATTTCTTATTTGGATCAGGCGAAAACTTACCGGTTTTTGATATAAAATACTTATCAATTATCTCCTGAGTATTATACTCCTCTTTTGTTTTAACGTTTTCAACCTTTTGGTTGTATATGAAATAGTAAATATCATTTATATATCTGTCTAAACCACATAACTTGAAAGTGTTCATTTCCTGTTTGTTGGCTCTGGTAAGCCCGGTGGCAAGATTTAGTGTATCTGAAAGTGAAATGTTCGTAATTACATTGCTAAAGGCATAATTTACTACAGGAATCAGCTTAGGCATATTTAGTAGAGTAACTTTTTGCTTAATAAGTTCATTAACAAATTTTATCTGCATTTCTGTTCTTTTCATGTCAGAGCCGTCGTAGTACTTCCGAACATCGGCGGGTGCTTTAGTTATATTATAAGGTGTTTTCCTGAATCTCAGCAATTGCTCTGCCTTGTCACCGTCAAGGAGCTGATAACCTTTTTTCAGATTAATATTCAGGCCTTGAGAAGGGTCCGGATATCTTAAATCAGCAGGCACATCAAAATACACTCCACCGAGCATGTCTACAATTTGCTTGATTGTGTCAATCTCAAGGTAAACATAATAATCAATTGGAATATTGGTAAGGTTACTTATATACTGTGTTGTATCCTCAATAGATTTAGTTTTTCGTTGGGTTTTAGGTAAATCGAGATGTTTGCTAAAATTTGTGGAATATACGTTATTAATTTTTATTGTTGATTTACCGGTAGGCTTTGTGTCTCTGGGTACTGTCAGCAGACTGATTTGATTTGTCACCGGTTCGTAATTTCCTATTATGATGGTGTCTGTATGCAAACCTGACGCTTCTTTTATCAGAACAAGAAAATTTATAGGATCACCGCTATTTTGATATGTTTCCGTTACATCTATAGTTTTTTTTGTTTCCCCGGAAGGCAAGACTGTATTTTTTTGTTGAGGGGGAGGCGATGTTCGAATATTTACCATTAAGACAGAACCTATTATAAACAAAGTAATTCCGCTAAAAAGACATATTAAAAAGGATAATTTTGCAGATTTCATTTGACACACTCCTACATTTTTTAATTGGATAAATATAAATATATATTAGCATAGCAAATTTTGTAAACAATTATTTCAAATTTGTAACCTTCATAAAATCTCCACATCTTACTGATAGTATTTAGCTGTGGTTTTAATTTTAATACAAGGAGGTACAAATTGAAAAATTCATACAAGTTGAACTTTATCATATTTGGAGTAATAATAGTAGTATTAGCAGGAATTTTAACATTAAAACTTGTGGGAAATGCTTCCCAAAACACTGTGACTGTGGCAGATATTGTAATACCTAAAAGTCAGATTACAGATAAAGTTACATTTTATCCTATAAAAGCAGGAAAGACCAATATGGAAGTTCTTGCAGTTAAAGCAAGTGATGGTACAATAAGAACTGCTTTTAATACTTGTCAGGTGTGTAAAGGCTCCCCAAGAGCATACTACAAGCAGGAAGGCGACGTTATTGTCTGCCAGAATTGCGGAAACAGGTTTTCTATGGATATGATAGAGCAGCAAAGAGGTGGCTGCAATCCAATTCCTATATATAAGGAAAACAAAAAAGAAGATGCAGAAAATATTACTATACCAAAAGATTTTATACAAAATAATAAGAGCTTGTTTACAGATAATTGGAAAACAGAGTAGAATTAAGTAATAAATCAACTTTTGCAGCTTGAATGATTTCAACCATTGGTATATACTTGCAAAAGTTGAATACATAATGAATGTAAACTAAAAAATAATATTATTGTAGAAATATAAAAAGGAGGTATTTTTTATGGCTAAGGAAATAACAGATATTGTTGTTGAGGGAATGAGCTGTAATCACTGTGTAAACAGTATTAAAAATGCTGTCGGTTCATTAAACGGAGTAGAAAAGGTTGATGTTGACCTCGCTACTAAAAAGGTAACAGTTGAGTTTGACCCTGAGATTGTTAAAGGAAAACAGATAAAAGACGCAATTGAAGATCAGGGATATGATGTTACCATGGAACATAATAATTTTGTATAAGTTTTATCAACAAGCTCCGAAGGAAAATAAACCTCGTTTCACTGATTATATGAGTGGAACGGGGTATATTTATATATATAAGCTATGGAAGGAGGATTTTTAATTGAATGATACTGCGAAAAAAATACTGGTTGTTGATGACGAAGTAAAAATATCAGAGGTTATAAAATCTTATCTCGAACATGACGGATACAAGGTAGTTACAGCATTAAACGGTAAAGAAGCTATGGAAAGCTACAAGGAGTTCAATCCCCATTTGATAATACTTGACTTAATGCTGCCTGACATATCAGGTGAAGAAATATGTAAAAGGATTAGAAAAAATTCTTCCGTTCCAATAATAATGTTAACAGCTAAAGTCTCTGATGACGAAGTAATTACAGGCTTGGATATTGGTGCCGATGACTATGTTTTAAAACCATTTAGCCCAAGGCAGCTTCTGGCAAGGGTTGCAGCAGTGCTCAGGCGGGTTGTCAAAGAACCTGTTGCAGATACCGGCAAAATTATTTTTGACAATGGAGATCTTGTAATAGATACCTTTGTACATGAAATAAGAAAAGCAGGCAATACAATAAATGTTACTCCTAATGAATACAGAATATTGGTTACCATGGCAGGCTTCCCTAAGAAAACCTTTACTAGAGATGAACTTATAAATATGGCCCTTGGTGATGATTTTGAGGGTTTTGACAGAACTGTTGATACTCACATAAAAAACCTCAGGCAAAAAATAGAGGATGACCCCAAAACTCCAAGGTATCTGGTGACTGTTCATGGAATTGGATACAGATTTGCGGGAGAATAGTTATTATTATGAATAAACTGAGGTACAGGACATGAATTCCAGTTTGAGAACCAAGCTTTCAATTTCATATGTTGCCGTTGCTCTTATATGCATTATACTTATAAGTATTTTTACAACCCTTTTTGTATATAAGCATTTTGAAGAGTATGTAAAACAAAACACAGAGCAAAAAAACCGTGAAATTGTTACTACTCTTTCAGGTCAATATATGGGGAACGGAAAATGGAATACAAAAGTAATTGAAACCATTGGCGTAAGCTCTATGGAGAATGGAATTATTCTAAAAGTCAAAGATATTAACGGCAATATTATATGGGATGCAAAAACTCACAATAACGGTATGTGCCAAAGAATAATAGAACACATGTCAAATAATGCAAGCAGAATACCCGGCAGAGGTAAGTCGGGCTACACAGAGGTTCCATATACCATAAACTATAACCTTAACAAGGTAGGAACTGTGGAAATCGGAACCTATGGAGACAATTATCTTAATGAACACGATATTGCATTTATAAATGATTTATACAATTTACTTTGGGCTGTGGGAATTTTTTCTTTAATTCTATCTCTGTTATTTGGTACTGTTATGTCAAAAAGACTGGTTTCGCCTATAGCTAGGGTAATAAATACAGCGAAAGCCATATCAAAAGGGTTTTATTCAGACAGAATTAAGGAGAAGTCAAATACTCGAGAGATTAATCAGCTTACTGTTACCATAAATGATTTAGCAGAAAACATGGAAAAGCAGGAAATATTGAGAAAAAGACTTACCGGAGATGTTGCACATGAACTGAGAACGCCATTGGCAACTCTTCAGAGCCATTTAGAAGCAATGATGGATGGTATATGGCCTGCTGATTCGGAAAGACTTAAAAGTTGTCATGAAGAGATTGTAAGGATAAGCAAAATGGTAGGCGACCTTGAAAAGCTTGCCAGATATGAAAGCGAAAATTTTGTTTTAAATATGGATACATTTGATATTACTGAACTGGCAAAAAGGCAGATTCATAATTTTGAAAGTGAATTTTTAAGCAAAGGGCTGGAATTAAAACTAACAGGTGCGGATTGCAGGGTGTATGCAGATAAGGATAAAATAAGTCAGGTACTTGTAAATTTACTTTCAAATGCTTTAAAATACACTCCTGAAGGTGGAATGGTCGTTATCAATATACAGTATAATGATGTAAATACGGAGATTTCAGTGACGGATAACGGACCGGGTATACCTGGTGAAGATTTACCTTATATTTTTGAAAGGTTTTATAGGGCTGATAAGTCACGTAATAAGCTGACAGGCGGTTCAGGAATAGGCCTTGCTATTTGTAAATCCATAGTTTTGGCTCACGGCGGCAGTATTAATGTACAGAGTAATATCGGCAAAGGCACAAAATTTACCTTTACAATTCCTAAAATATAAAAAAATTAAGTAATTCTTAATAAAGTTTTAATTTAGAATGCTATAATTTTCTTATCTATATTATTATGGGAGTTTAAGAGGACGATTTATGAGTACAAATATTTTGGTGGTTGATGATGAAAAAGAGATAGCGGATTTGGTTGAGCTGTACCTGAGAAATGAGAATTATAATATATACAAGTTTTATTCTCCTATAGAGGCACTTAAATCAATTGATGAGATAAAATATGATTTGGCCATACTGGATGTTATGATGCCTGTGATGGATGGGTTTAAATTATGTCAGAAGATACGGGAGAAATACAATTTTCCGGTTATAATGTTAACAGCAAAGGTTGAAGAAATGGATAAAATCACAGGACTTACTTTGGGCGCCGATGATTATATTACAAAACCTTTTAGTCCCCTTGAAATGGTTGCAAGAGTTAAAGCCCAGCTTAGGAGATTCACAAGATATAATGAGGGAATACAGCAATCAAACGATATATTGGAAGTCTCCAGTCTTATAATGAACAAAACAACACATGAATGTTCTCTAAATGAACAGCCACTTATTCTGACACCTACGGAGTTCTCTATTCTGTGGATACTTTGCGAAAATAGAGGACAGGTTATCAGCTCTGAAAGGCTTTTTCAGGAGGTATGGGGAGAGAAGTATTTCTCAGGCAGTAATAATACAGTAATGGTTCATATAAGGCATCTCCGTGAAAAGATGAAGGAGCCGGAAGGCAATCCGAAGTTCATTAAAACAGTATGGGGAGTTGGATATAAAATTGAAAAATGATTTTACTCAGTTAAGATTGAAGATATTGTTGCAAATTTTGCTAGGTGCGGTACTTGCCTTAATAATCGGAGGTTTTGTTCTTATCTTTCTTATTGATGATGCCTTTCAGGCACCTTTTGCAGAAGGTTTTGTAAGAGTAGCTGAAAAGCTTTTCCATACAAGCTATTATTCTGCTGCAGATATATATCGAAGGATATTTGTGGAAAATAAGAATGTATTTGTAATAATAGGCTTTGTCTTACTGATTATTATATTTGTTTTTATTGCAATGTCCAGATATACCCGTTACTTTAATAAAATAAGTGAAGGAATAGATGCACTTGTGGAGGAATCTGAAACGCCTATAGTTCTTCCTTCTGAGCTTTCATTTATGGAGAACAAGCTCAACACTGTTAAAAACACCCTTGAAAAAAGGAAGAATGCAGCCCTTGAAAGTGAACGGAGAAAAAACGATCTGGTAGTGTATCTGGCCCATGATATTAAAACACCTCTTACTTCTGTTATAGGCTATCTCAGCCTACTGAACGAGGCTCCTGACATGCCTTTGGAGCAAAGGTTAAAATATACTGGCATTACTTTGGAAAAGGCTTATCGCCTAGAGCAGCTTATAAATGAATTTTTTGAGATAACACGATTTAACCTTCAGAGTATTGTTCTTGAAAAGGAAGATATTAATTTAACTCTTATGCTGGAACAGATGGCGGATGAGTTTTACCCTGTTCTTGCACCTGAAAATAAAGAGGCCATTGTTTCTGCTGATGAAAACCTTCATATTTTTGCTGACTCTGACAAGATGGCGCGAGTATTTAATAATATACTTAAAAATGCTGCTGCATACAGCTATGAAAATTCCAAAATAGTGATTTCTGCAATACAGTCTAATAACGTTACCATAGTTACATTTAGAAACAGTGGCAAGATGATACCTGCAGATAAGCTTGAATCCATTTTTGAAAAATTTTACAGACTTGATTCTGCAAGGTCTTCACACACAGGAGGAACCGGCCTTGGTCTTGCCATTGCTAAAGAAATAGTTAACCTGCATGGAGGAGATATTACCGCAACCAGTAATGAAGAATTTACGCAGTTTAAAGTAACGCTTCCTAAGACATAATATATAAATCTAAATAAATTCGTAAGGAAATCTTAAGAATTCAATAAGACTAAGTTAATAAAGAGCAGCCGGGAAATTATTAGAATTAAATCATAGGGGTTTGATACATTAATAATAACTCAAGGAGAATAAAGATGGATAGAAAAAACATTGCAATTATTTTCGGAGGCTGCTCGCCGGAATACGAAGTCTCACTTAATTCTGCGTCGTCTGTAATAAAACATATAAATAATGATTTGTATAATACCATTTTAATAGGTATTACAAAAGAGGGCGAATGGCTCAGGTACTTTGGAGATGTTGACAAAATCAGTAATAATACTTGGTATCAGGAAAAAGGCTGTAACCCTGTTGCTTTTTCTCAAAGTCCAAGCATACACGGTTTCTATGAATTTTCAGAGGAATCAAGCTCCATTACTTATGTTGATGCTGCCTTTCCCGTGCTTCATGGAAGAAACGGTGAAGACGGTACTGTTCAAGGTATGCTTAAACTTGCAGGAATACCTTTTGTAGGCTGTGGCGTCTTAAGTTCTGCCATGTGCATGGACAAGGATATTGCTCATCGTATTGCACAGTCGTCAGGAGTATGTGTTCCAAAATCAATATCTGCTGATAAAGCTATGCTGCTTAAAGATATTTTGAATAAGGCGGAAACTCTCAGATACCCTGTTTTTGTAAAACCAGCAAGAGCCGGGTCTTCTTTCGGGATATCACGTGTTATTGACAGAGCTGAGCTTGAAAAGGCAATTATTAATGCTTTTGAATACGACAGTAAAATAGTCATTGAAGAGAATATTGATGGTTTTGAAGTGGGCTGTGCCATCCTTGGAAATGATAATCTTGTAATAGGTGAAGTAGATGAAATTGAACTTCAGAGCGGAATTTTTGATTACAACGAAAAATACACATTAAAGACGTCTAAAATACACATGCCTGCCAGAATTGACACAGTTACCGCAGAGAGGATTAAAGATACTGCAAGGATTTTATACAATGCTCTGTGTTGTACCGGATTCGCAAGAGTTGACATGTTTCTGACTCCAAAGGGAGAAATAGTATTTAATGAAGTTAATACCATACCAGGCTTTACAGCTCACAGCCGTTATCCCAATATGCTCAGAGGAGTAGGCCTTTCATTTGCTTCCATAGTTGAAAGGTTGATAAGGATGGCGATTGAAAAATGAGTACAAATCTGATTTCAAATATAGTCAGGTTGAATCTGGCCAAATCATATATTCATATTGGTAATCTTGTTCTTGTGAACAAAAAGAATCCTATTAACAAGCCTGAATCATTAACAATTAGAAATTTAGAAACTGTAAACTCCGATTACCAAAAAATATTGCTTGATAAAACAGCGGCAATAATGCTCAGAAAACTGATTCAAGCCTGTGGCGGAGAAAATGAAATCGTACCGGTTAGCGGTTTCAGACCGTTGAGTGAGCAGATAGCAATCTATAATGATTCCTTGAATGAAAATGGTGAGGATTTTACCAACAAATATGTAGCGCTTCCAAACCACAGTGAACACCAGACGGGACTTGCAATAGATGTTGCAAAGAATGAGTCCGATATTGATTTTATTTGTCCTTTGTTCCCATACGAAGGTATTTGTCAGGATTTTCGTGAGAAAGCAGCCCAATACGGTTTTATTCAGCGTTATCCAAAGGGAAAGGAAGCAATTACAGGAATATCTCATGAACCATGGCATTTTCGCTATGTTGGGAATCCTCATTCCCAAATTATTTCAGATAATAATTTTACTTTGGAAGAATATATAGAATATCTGAAGCAGTTTCCATACGAAGGTATGCATTTACAAGTTAAAAACCAAGGCTGGACAGCGGAAGTATTTTATGTAAATGCTTTAGAAGAGGCCAAGACAGTTTACCTGACTGAGAACTTATTATATGACGTTTCGGGAAATAACATTGACGGTTTTATAGTTACAGTCTGGAGGCAGTACAATGACTAATAAAAGGGAAGGATATGCCGGAATAGATATATTTCGTATAGCTGCTGCCATAATGATTATTGCTATTCATACATCACCACTGGTTTCATTCAGCCATGAAGCTGACTTTGTATTGACAAGGATTATTGCAAGAGTCGCAGTGCCTTTCTTTTTCATGTGTACAGGTTATTTCCTTATACCCGGATGTACTGAATCCAGAGAAAACAGAAAAAGGGTATTTGTAAAATTTCTTTCTAAAACCGGATTTTTATATGGAGCTGCAATATTAATTTATATACCCGTAAATATTTACTCAGGATATTTCAAAGAGAAACCAATTATTATAAATATTACAAAAGATATTGTATTTGACGGTACCTTTTATCACCTTTGGTATATTCCTGCCAGCATTATTGGCTTCATGATTGTATATACTTTGACTACAAGACTAAGTTTAAAAAAGGTATTCACACTCAGCTTTATTTTATACTTGATTGGCTTGTTTGGCGACAGCTACTACGGTATATCGGAAAAATTTGACGCAGCAAATAGTTTTTATGGGACTTTGTTCTCATATTTTGATTATACAAGAAATGGTTTGTTTTTTGCTCCCGTATTTATTGTTTTGGGAGCGATAATAGCAAAATCCAAAAGGGAGTATTCATTAAGGAAAAATTTGGTTGGATTTGCGTTAGCTTTTTCAGCTCTTATAGCAGAAGCTTTAATATTGCACCATTATTCTTTACAGAGACATGACAGCATGTATATTATGCTGATTCCGGCAATGTTATTTCTGTTCAGGATATTGCTAATAATAAAGGGAGAGAGCCAAAAGATTCTCAGAGATATTTCAATGCTCGTTTATATACTCCATCCACTTTGCATTATTTTTGTCAGAGGCTTTGCAAAGGTTTTGAAATTAGAGGTATATCTCATCGGTAACAGCTTAATACATTTTATTGCTGTAACTGTTGCAACAATTGTGATTTCAGTTGTTTTGATATATATTAAGAAACAGTTAGACACCTATAAAAGGCAAAGTCAGCCTGAAAGGTGCAGGGCATGGGCGGAAATTGATATGGATAGGCTTAAACACAACGTAAATCAGCTAAAGCTTCTCCTACCCCATGATTGTCAACTTATGGCTGTTGTAAAATCAAATGCATATGGACATGGAGATATTGAAATATCCAAGTCACTGAACAAAGCCGGTGTATATGCTTTTGCAGTTGCAACTCTGTCAGAAGGAATAGAACTGCGTAATAATAAAATAAAAGGAGAAATACTGATACTTGGATATACTCATCCTGATGAAGCACCACTCCTTGTAAGATATGATTTAACACAGACAGTAGTAGATTACGAATATGCAGAAATACTTGACAGTACAGGCCTTAAAATAAAGGTTCACATAAAAATTGATACAGGAATGCATAGATTGGGTGAAACTAATGATGCATTGACAAATTTAGACAGAACCTATAATTGTAAAAACCTGATAGTAGGAGGGACATATACCCATTTGTCGTCTGCCGACAGTGTTGAGCCTTCAAATATTATATTTACGAAAGAGCAGATTAAGAAATTCTATAGCACTCTTAACTACTTGAAAAGTCATAATCGTAACCCCAGTAAAATACACATTCAGAGTAGCTATGGAATACTTAATTATCCGGAGCTGGATTGTGATTATGCCAGAGTAGGAATAGCACTATATGGGGTACTGAGCAAAGAAAATGAGAAAACTAAAATTCGTGCCGCTTTGGAGCCTGTTCTGTCCCTGAAAGCCAGAATCGTTCTTACAAAGGAAATACAGGAGGGTGAATCTGTGGGCTATGGCAGAAGCTTCATAGCCGTAAAAAGAACTAAAATAGCAGTACTTTGTATAGGCTATGCAGATGGTATACCAAGGAGCCTTTCGTGCGGAAAAGGATATGTGCTTATTAAGGGTAAGAAAGCACCTATAATAGGCAATATATGCATGGATCAGCTTACGGTGGACATTTCGGACATACCTGATGTACAGCAGGGTGATATAGCCACACTCATAGGAGATGACGGAAATGAAGCTATAACTGCCGAACAGGTGGCTTCACTGGCAGGGACTATTACAAATGAATTGCTTAGTCGTTTGGGTAACAGAATTGAAAGAGTATATAAAAAAGTTGTATGATGAAAATGTAAATATTTAAATTTTAAAATAGGGTTGTTGCAAATTTGCAGCTGCTCTATATTTGTCTTTACCATTATTCTGTAATATAATAAAAAATATTACAGAATTAAAAGAAAGAGGATGTGAATATGAACATCGAGCACTTTAAACTTTATATGTGGACATGGCCTTTTCTGGGTGGTTTTTTGGGTCTGTTGCTTTGCTTGATTATTAATACTGATTTTGCTCCGGTTATTATTATGTTAGGTATAATAGGTGGATACATAGCTCTTATAACATATATTTTAGGACTAAGGTATCTTGACGGCAAGGGATATGATACTAATCCTGATAAGTATGAAGGTTGAAAGAATCTCTTTATTAATATCTTCAATTTCTGATATTTTAATGGTAGAATAGGAAGGTGTCTTTAGTATACATAAATCTTTGAATTAAAAAAACTTTACATAACAGTTGTCTGAAAGGATTGATTCAAAATTAGCAGCTTACATATGAAATCATTTATGCCAAAGCTGGCGCTTTTTTGTGCTGCATTTATATGGGGAAGTTCGTTTTTTATAATGAAGGATACCGTTGACGTGTTTTCACCGCATATTCTTTTAGGGTTTCGATTTACTATTGCTTGCATTCTGCTTGGTGTGATATTTTGCAGAAGACTTAAGAGTATAACTTTTGAATATCTTTGGAAGGGTGGAGTCATAGGACTTTTTTTGTTTTTGGGATATAGTACTCAAACTATTGGTATAACAAATACTACACCCGGAAAAAATGCATTTCTTACAGCAATTTATTGTGTAATTGTACCGTTCTTATTCTGGCTTGTTGATAAGTCAAAGCCGGACATATACAACTACTCCGCTGCAGTTATCTGCCTTACGGGTATTGGACTGGTTTCTATTACAGGAAGCCTTACCATAGGAATCGGCGACGCTTTTACCTTACTTGGAGGTTTTATATATGCCGCTCATCTTGTGTCTGTTGCAAAACTGGGTAAAGGGAAGGACCCAATAGTACTTACCATAATCCAGTTCGGATTTGCCGCTGTATTGTCTTGGATAACAGGTCTTACTACAGAACATATCCCTACAGAAGTAAGTATACAAAATGTTGCAGGTATTCTGTATTTGGCTGTTTTTGCCACGGCAGTAGCTTTGCTGTTCCAGAATATTGGACAAAAGTACACACACCCTTCTGCTGCTGCAATCATATTAAGCCTTGAATCAGTATTCGGCGTAATGTTTTCAATTATTTTTTATGGTGAGCAGTTGACAGTAAGACTGGTATGGGGCTTTCTGCTTATATTTATTGCAATTGTTATCTCTGAAACGAAGCTGTCATTTCTCAAAAAGTCAAAACAGGCTGGAAATCAATGATTTTCAGCCTGTAAAACTCTTATACTTTACCGAGAAAATATTTATATAGATTAAATTTGAATTTGCTTACTTTCTCAGAAGTTAGCTTCAATACAGTTTCAATAAAATTAATCGTGTCCTGCTTTGCTTCATCAGGAAGGGTATCTCTGCTGTATCTGGCCTTGACATAGTAGTCGGTTATTATGTTGAAATCATATTTATTAAAACTGTATCCTTTAAAATCCATTGTTTTCTCAACTCTGCTGCCGAACTGAAAAGGTGTTTCTCCTGCTGAAATAGTCACATTCTGGATTTTAAACAGCTTCATAATATATTTGTAGCCGGTGAGAACTGCATCATTTGAATTTTGCTTTTTAATTTTCCCTAACAGATAATAAAATCTTATTCTGTTAAATAGTACTATAAACAATAAAGACAGCAGAATTAATGAAGTTAATGAAACTGCTATAATAAAAGCTATGCGGGTTGTATTATTATTCTTATTTCCCACGGGCAAGTTGTCGGAAAGCTCCAAGGATTGATTTTTGCCTTCTTTTTGGTATTTCTCCATCATTCTCCGATATTCATCATAGTATTGTCCGGCCATGTTATTTGCAATAACAGGTCTTATGTGATTATCCTGATACATTGCTGCAACAAAAGGGGAGGTAGGCTCGAAGGGAATCCATCCGAATCCTTCGAAATATGCTTCAACCCATGCGTGAGCCTGCTGGTTAGTAACCTTAAAAACACCATTTCTGTTATCGGGAGGCAGAATATAACCTTCAACATAACGGGCTGGTATCCCTATGCACCTCAGCAACACAGTCATTGCGGTTGCATAATATGTACAGTATCCTTTCTTGCCTTCAAAAAGGAAATAGTCAACAAAATCCTTTTTCAAAGGAGGGTTACCGGGCTTTAACGTATAAGGATAGTTTGTAGCCAGATAAGTTTCTATAGCCTTTGCCCTGTCATAGTTATTGATTTGATTTGCAGTTATATTTTCGGCCAATTCCCTGACTCTTGCAGGGACTGTACTTGGCAAGGAAACATATTTTGAATAAATATCACGTAATTGCTCCTGAAGGCCACTGAATATGCTTACACTGTTGATGATTTTTTTGTTTTCATCCGACTGGTTGTCTATGTCGATATTAAATATAAGTTTGTATTGATTTTTTTCATATTCGTTTATGTTATCCATCCAATAGCCTTTGTAGCTTTTTCTTAAACTGTCTTTGAATTTGTCACTGTTCAGAAACATATAATCAAAATTGATAATATATTCAAAATTGCTGCTTTGAGGTTTTTCGGCAGAAATCATTCCGGCTCTGTCTGTAAATAATCCAAGTTCTTTTTTGGGTGTGATTTGAAAGGTCTTTGGAGGTATAAATAGTGATTTGGTTTTCAAATTTTTAAATTTAACCTCTATTTTTGAACTTTTATATAATTCGTCTTTAGAACTTGATTTGTTTATCAGAGCTCCTACTTCAAGCTGGTTAGCATCCATGTTTATATTGTTTAAAGTATCAACTGAGTTTCCATAGAGAATTACAGGATTATAAACAGGCTTGGTGTCATACCAGCTGTGACCGTTATAATATGCTTTTGTGGAGGCTTTAAGATAAAGATTGTAATACTCTGATTTTACATCCATAACATGAGTTTTGCTAGGACTAATATTACCTCCGAGAGTGTCATTACTTCCAAAACCCGTAGCATTTAAAGAAAAGAAATCAAAAGACGAGTTATTTGTCTGAGAAAAGCTCTCAATGGCTTTATCCAGCTTGTGGTCCAACCAAGGCCAGGATATTCTTTTATTTCCTATTGGAAAGTTAGAACTTACAATCAATACGGCTATACATACAGGGATTATGTACAGGAGATATTTTAGTCTGTTACCCGGGTCGTAAGATTTTTCCTCGGTCCTTATTTTGAGTATATAAAAAAAGTAGAAGAGAAGAAACGAAAACAGAAAAAGTACAAAAGCCGGTTTACTTACAAAAATTTGGGCATATGCCTGCCCGAAGAACAGGCTGAAGGTTACAAAACTGACTAAATAGATATTATATAGCTTTACGGCAAATATATAAATCATAAAAGTAACAATCAAGGCTATAAAAAATATTGTTATTGCCTGATATCGGGAGTTAGGCTCGTTAAGGTATCCCTGCATTGTATCAATCAACCAGATAGAGTAGGGATTAAAGTTGTTTGATATATAAACAATAACAAAACCTATACCTGCAAGGAGAAACAATAAAATACCTGATATGATGCAGCTAACCTTATTTTTAAGTGCAATATAAAAAACAAAAGTTAGCGGGATTACATAAAGAAATATGTTTATGTCCCATCTGTATGTCATAAATAGAGATGTATACAGGGTCTGACAAACAGACAAAGATAAAAGCATTACTAATATTAAGTTAACAAATACACTGTATTTATTCTCATGTACCATCAGTCCGAACCTCCAAGTAAGATTTTTATATCATCATCTGGATGTATGGAATATGCTTGAATACCTAATTCCGGGAGATTTTCCATTATATCTTCAATAATATCGGATTTGGCTTTTCCAGTACTGTCAGGTGATACATAAACAAGAGTGACAGTATGGTTTGCCATCTGCGATTTATACATTTCGTTATACAAATCAATATCCAGTATACTGGTAAAAACAATCATATCAGATGAATTTGAACAGGATTCTGAATGGAGCCTGAGAATATCCGGCATTGGTACCTGCTGATCAAAAATAACACATGATAATAATTTGTAAATTTGCTCAAAGTCCATCATGTTAGTAGCCTTAAATACTTCAAGCTTTTTATTGAAGTATACATAATTGACAGAAACTCCTTTGGATAAATAAAAATACAGCACTGCAATAGTCGCTTCAATTAGTTTGTCTTCGATTATAATGTTTTCTTCGTCGTTATAAACGTTTTTTCTTAGATCAAGAAGTATATTAACGTTTGCATCTGTGGTTCCCTCATAGTTTTTAACCATAAGTTTTTCATTTCTTGCCGTAAGTTTCCAGTGTATCTTTCTATAACTGTCTCCGGCAACGTATTCTCGTATATCCCTGATATTGTTCATATTATTCTGAATGCCGTTTTCGGTGCTTTGAGAATCGGAGCTTCCCGAGGACAGAATACTGAAATTTGAAAGATGTTCAATCCTGGGGTAAACAATAATTTTTTTCGGCTCAGGTATTTTATACTTTAACTTTATCAAACCAAGAAAATCTTCAATGTAGATTTCACTCAGACCCACTTCGTACTCACCTCTGAATTTGCATTCCATATCAAAGATAAATTCCTTACCCGACTTGGGGCTGATTGACAAACTTTGTGATGAATTTTTGCCTTTAAACGAAGAATGTGAACTAAAAAAGGTTGCAAAAACATAAGGGTATACTAAAATATCCTCGTTTGAAATCTTTACAACAAGTCTTACGGTCTCTCCTTTGACAATAACTCTTTTATCTATTTCCTGTATAAATTTAATTCTTACAAATACAAAGATGGTATACACAAGTGACAAGATAAATAAGGCAACAAGGGTGTTAAAAAAGAAGAAGGATACAAAGCCGCCGAAATTATATAAAAATATAATTGATACTATTAATAAAAATACATATGCAATTCTACTTTTTCTCATAGTTATCTACCATAGGTATGTATACCTTGTCAATTATTGAAGTTAGTATATCTGAGGAAGACATTTTTTTGAGTTTGGCTTCCTGCTTTAAAACAAGCCTGTGTGAAAGGGTAGGCAAAAGCATCTTTTTTATATCCTCCGGGATAACAAAATCTCTGCCGTTGAAATATGCCCATGCCTGTGCTGCACGACATACTGCAATTGAACCTCTCGGACTTGCACCAAGTGCAATATACTGATGCTTCCTTGTCATACTGACAATATCAACGACATAATTTTTTAAGGTTTTATCTATGTAAACCTGTTTTACATCTTTCTGAATTTGCAGAATATCGTCGCTGGTTGCAACAGCTTCAAGAGTATCCAATGGATTATCTTCCAAAAATCTTGATAAGATGTAAACTTCTTCACCTTGCTGAGGGTAGCCAAGGGATATTTTTATAAAAAACCTGTCCATCTGTGCCTCAGGAAGAGGATATGTACCAATATACTCAATGGGATTTTGGGTTGCCAGAACCATAAACGGTTTTGGAAGTTTATATGTAGAGCCGTCAACAGTGACTTGGTGCTCTTCCATTATCTCCAACAAACTGGACTGAGTTTTGGGAGAGGTTCTGTTAATTTCATCGGCAAGAAGAATCTGACACATAGCAGTTCCGGGCCTGAATTCAAATTCTCCTGTTTTTTGATTAAATATTGAAAAGCCTGTTATATCAGAAGGAAGAACATCAGGGGTAAACTGAATTCTTTTAAATGATGCTGAAATAGATTTGGCGAGAGATGAAACAAGGCTTGTTTTACCTACACCGGGAACATCCTCTAAAAGAACATGCCCATTACTAATAAGTGAAATTATTGCTAATTCAACAGCATTTCTCTTTCCTACAATAACATTTTCAACATTATCGGCAATTTTTTTCAATAGAGCAGAATTATTATTAATATAAACCATCTCCTTGAGATAAAATATAGAACATATTAAGTATATAAGAATAAGTAAATATAATCCATAATTTCTAGAAAATTATTTATTTATAGGAAATAGATGTTTAATTTGAATACATTTAAGACCTATTTCCAATAGTATAAACAATTTATTTACAATAATTATGAATTGTGCTAAAATACATAGGTATGAAATTTTTAACCATTAACTACGTTTTTGGGTTACTCCATCCAATTACCTGGTTTATGGCGATTAAACAAAATTTTTGGAGGTATTAAAAACATGGTTAAAGATGTAAAGCAAGAAATAATTGCTAAGTATCAATTGCATGAAGGTGATACTGGTTCACCGGAAGTTCAGGTTGCTATTCTTACAGAGAGAATCAACCACCTTAATGGCCACTTAAAGGTTCATAAAAAGGATTACCATTCAGGAAGAGGACTTCTTAAAATGGTTGGTGCAAGAAGAAGCTTGTTAAATTATCTTAGAAAGAATGATATCGAAAGATACCGTGCAATTATTGAAAAACTTGGTCTAAGAAAATAATAATATAAAAGCAGGCAGGCTAACCGCCTGCCTGCTTTTATATGCATTCAGAGTACATATTTATTGTGGAAATATTTAAGCATAATATATAGGAAATAAGTTGTGCTAAATATGAAATAATACTAATGAAGCACATATGGCTATAGACAGTAGAAGGTAGATTGTGCGTCAAAAATCACTTTGGCGCAGAATCTACATGCTACAGTCTATAGTTTTAAAATAGCATATGTAAAACTATTAAAAAACTTAGGAGGACTTATATGTCTAATATGTCTAAAACATTTAGCATGGAACTTGCAGGCAGAACACTAACAGTTGAAACAGGAAAACTTGCTCAATTGGCAAACGGGTCGGCATTAATCAGATACGGAGATACTGTAATAATGTCTTCTGCAACCGCATCAGCTTCACCAAGGGACGGTATTGATTTCTTCCCGCTTAGCGTTGATTATGAAGAAAGATTATATGCCGTAGGAAAAATTCCCGGAGGATTTATCAAGAGAGAAGGAAAACCTTCTGAAAAAGCAATATTGACTTCAAGAGTTATAGACAGACCAATCAGACCTCTTTTCCCAAAGGATTTGAGAAATGATGTAGCTGTTGTAAATACGGTAATGTCGGTGGAACAGGACAATTCACCTGAAATAGCTGCAATGATAGGCGCTTCCGTTGCTATAAGTATTTCAGATATTCCTTTTAACGGACCTATCGGCGGAGTTGTTCTCGGTTTGGTAGACGGCGAAGTGGTTGTTAACCCAAATGAAGAACAACGTGCGAAAAGCAAGATGTACGTTACTCTTGCCGGAACAAAAGAAAAGATAACAATGATTGAAGCAGGAGCTGACATAGTTGATGACGATGTTATGCTGGATGCCATTAAAAAGGGACATGAAGTAATAAAGCAGATTTGCGACTTTATTAATGGAATAGTAAAAGAGATTGGTAAGCCTAAATTCACTTATGAATCAGCAGATGTTCCTGCGGACTTATTTGCGGCTGTTAAAGCTTTTGCATATGATAAAATGCGTATTGCGGTTCTGGCAACGGACAAGCAGGACAGAGATGCCAAGGTTTCAGAATTGACAGAAGAAACTCAAGCTGCTTTGGCTGAGCAATACCCAGAAATGGAAAACAAAATAAAGGATGCTATATATAAGCTTGAAAAGAAAGTAGTACGTGAATATATATTAAAGGAAGGTAAGCGTGTTGACGGCAGAAGTCTGGATGAGATAAGACCTCTTTCAGCAGAAGTAGGCATACTGCCTAGAACACATGGTTCCGGTCTTTTCCAGAGAGGACAGACTCAGGTATTGACTACTATAACACTCGGTGCAATGGGTGATGTTCAGAAGATGGACGGTATTGACACTGAAGAAACTAAGAGATACATGCACCATTACAACTTCCCGGGTTACAGTGTTGGTGAAGCAAAAACTTCAAGAGGCCCCGGAAGAAGAGAAATCGGACACGGTGCTTTAGCTGAAAGATCACTGGTACCTGTAATTCCTACAGAAATCGAATTTCCTTATGCATTCAGACTTGTATCAGAAGTTTTGATGTCAAATGGTTCAACCTCACAGGGAAGTGTGTGCGGAAGTACACTTGCACTCATGGATGCAGGAGTTCCTATCAAGGCACCTGTAGCAGGTATTTCAGCAGGATTGGTTATAGATGAGGAAAACCCTGACAACTTTGTTACCTTTATGGATATTCAGGGAATAGAAGACTTCTTTGGAGACATGGACTTTAAGGTTGCCGGAACTACAGAAGGTATTACTGCTATTCAAATGGATATAAAGGTTGACGGTCTTAACTATGAAATTATACGTCAGGCATTTGAATTAACAAAAAAAGGTCGTTTACAAATTATCAATGATGTAATTCTGAAGGCTATACCCCAACCAAGAAAAGAACTTTCAGAATATGCACCCAAAATAATTACTACAAATATAGACCCTGAAAAGATTCGTGATGTCATTGGACCAGGCGGAAAGATGATAAATAAGATAATTGCTGAAACAGGTGTAAAAATAGACATTGAAGAAGACGGTAGAGTATATATTTTAACACCGGACAGTGCAGCAGCACAAAAGGCTCTTAGAATAATACAGGGAATAGCAAAGGATATCGAACCTGGTGAAGTTTACCTTGGTAAAGTTGTAAGAATAACAACCTTCGGTGCTTTTGTAGAAATATTACCGGGTAAAGACGGTTTGGTTCACATTTCAAAGCTTGATAAAAAGAGAGTTGAAAAAGTTGAAGATGTTGTTAATATCGGTGATGAAATACTTGTAAAAGTAACTGAGATTGACAAGCAAGGAAGAATCAATTTGTCACGTAAAGATGCTATGGCTGAGGAAGGTACTACTGAAGAAAAATAAATCCTTGGTTTTGTGAATAGATTATTTTGGGCGTAGACTTCTTTGGGTTTACGCCCAATTATGTATTTAAAAATTTTATGGCTTTAGAGAATATACATCGGAGGACTAGATGTTCAAAAAAGTACAATTAAGTAACGGGTTGAGACTTGTATATGAAAAAATACCATATGTAAGGTCAGTTTCAGTAGGCATTTGGGTTGGCACTGGTTCCAGAAATGAAACTTCAGAAAATAACGGCATATCCCATTTTATTGAGCATATGCTTTTTAAAGGTACTACTAAAAGGTCAGCAAAGGATATTGCTGAATGTATAGACGCCATCGGTGGGCAGATAAATGCGTTTACCGGGAAAGAATGTACATGCTACTATACAAAGACACTGGATACCCATCTTGATATTGCCGTGGATGTGTTGGCTGACATGTTTTTTAACTCATCCTTCGCCGGTGATGATATTAACGTAGAAAAACGAGTTGTAATTGAAGAAATAGGTATGTACGAGGATACCCCTGAGGAACTGGTGCATGATATTTTTTCTGAAATGGTTTGGGACGGAAACCCATTAGGATATCCAATTCTCGGTACTGAAATGTGTATCAACAAGTTTGACAAAGATATGATATTAAAGTACATGAATGAATTTTATACACCATATAACACAGTAATATCTGTTGCAGGTAATTTTGACGAAGCAAAGCTTATCGAACTTGTTAATCAGTACTTTCAGGATTGGAAATTCGGAAAAACCTTCAGTAATAAGTTTTCTCCTGCACAGTACAAGGTTAATAAAATTGTACGTGAAAAGGATACAGAACAGGTTCACTTATGTATGGGCTTTGAAGGTGTTGAACACGGCAATGAGAAGCTATATTCCTTACTATCTCTGAATAACATACTGGGAGGCGGAATGAGTTCCCGACTGTTTCAGACAATAAGAGAAAAAAGAGGACTTGTTTATTCCATTTATTCATATCCATCTACTTATCAGGGATCAGGGCTTTTTGTAATATATGCGGGAATGAACCCAGAGTATCTCCAGACAGTAATTGATTTAACCAAAAGCGAGTTGAATAACATAATAAAAGATGGCATAACAAAAGATGAACTGTCTAAGACAAAAGAACAGCTAAAGGGCAATTACATTCTAGGGTTGGAAAGTACCAGCAGCAGAATGAACAGTATAGGAAAATCTGAACTTATGCTTGGCAAAATAAACACTCCTGAAGAAGTATTGCAGAAAATTGACAGAGTCAATATGGACAGCGTTGATGAAATGATTAAAAGGGTGTTAGATTTTGAAAAAATGAGTATTTCAGCAGTTGGAAATATTAAAAATAAGATATAAAAGTCAATTAACAAAACAGACCGATGGCAAGCCATCGGTCTGTTTTGTTATGCTTAAATATCAGAATTAGTGTATTTGGTACAGGCACTCGGTATATGTTTGTTTCATAAGATATACTAGTCGTCATAATTAGTTTATTCTTCGTTGTGGGGAGGGCTTATGGTGAGTGGTAAAAGGTATAGCGTAATAGGGGGAGATTTAAGAAGTGTAAAGTTGGCAGAATTAATTGCACAAGATGGTAATTCCGTTAATATATATGGTTTTACAACGGCGGGTTTTGAAATAAAACTGGAGCAAAGCAAAACATTAGCCAAGGCTGTAGTAGACTCAGATGTAATAATTGGACCCATACCTTGTTCAAATGATAATGAATTTATAAATGCTCCCTTTCATAATGAGAGTATTCATATGAATGAATTATTCAAAGCAATGAATAAAAATCAACTTTTCCTTGCAGGAAGAATAAGTGATAAAATAGCCCACTTGGCGCAAGTATGCAATGTTTATACAGTTGATTTGCTGGAGAGAGAAGAAATGGCGGTTTTAAACGCAATACCCACCGCTGAGGGCGCTATCCAAATTGCAATGGAAGAAATGCCAATAACTTTACATAACAGTAATTCGCTGATTTTGGGATACGGAAGAATAGGCAAAATTCTTGCAAAAATGCTGCACGGTATAGGTTCCAATGTTTATGTAGAAGCACGTAAGTATGCTGATTTGGCTTGGATAAAAAGTTTAGGGTACAGTCCTGTAATGCTGAGTAATTTATCTCAGGTTCTTAAAAATGCAGATGTTATCTTCAATACTATTCCATCCATGGTACTAAATTATGAGCTTTTAAAAATATTGAATCCCGAATGTCTAATAATAGACCTTGCATCAAAGCCTGGAGGAGTTGATTTCAGCAAGGCTAAAGAACTTGGATTAAAAGCTATCTGGGCTCTATCACTTCCGGGAAAAGTTGCCCCTGTAACAGCAGCAGGATTTATTAAAGATACTACATACAACATTATTGAGGAGTTGGGGGTATAAGCATGTTACTGGAAGGAATTAAAATCGGATACGCATTAACAGGTTCCTTTTGTACCTTTAATAAAACAGTCCCGCAAATAGAAAATTTGATAAATGAGGGTGCCGAAGTTATTCCCATAATTTCGCAGGCTGTTAATGATTTTGATACTCGTTTTGGAACCGCTGAGGACTTGAAAGCCAAATTAAAACAAATTACAGGAAAAACTCCGATAAGCACAATTATAGAAGCTGAGCCATTCGGACCTAAAGCAATATTAGATATACTTGTAATAGCCCCATGTACGGGGAACACTATTGCCAAAATTGCAAATGCTATTACCGACAGTTCGGTTACAATGGCTTGTAAAGCACATCTGAGAAATGCAAGGCCCGTTGTAATTGCAGTTTCAACCAACGATGGGTTAAGTGCAAATGCAAAAAACATCGGTGTACTGCTAAATACTAAAAACGTATACATGGTTCCCTTCGGTCAGGATGATCCTATTAAGAAATGTACATCATTGGTTGCTGATTTCGATAAAATTGTTCCTACTGTTGTTGAAGCTTTAAAAAACAATCAGATTCAGCCAATATTAATACATAAAAATTAAAATACATCTTTGCCAATTTTTATCAGGATAATATAGCCTGATTAAAGTTGGCAATTCTTATCTTCCATAGAATTACGTATTTTTTCTAAAAATAAATAGATAATAAGAAGGACAAAATTTATAAAAAATTGAGGTATAAACCGTGAACAATAAAAACTATCAAAATAATGAAGTTCCGGAAACACAACCGGCAGAGCAGAGTAAGCAAGCTGCTGAACTCCAGCAGATAAAAGAGCTGGGAACACCTGAGGTTCCTAAAGAAGAAAGTAATATTCACTGTCTTACGATTATAGGACAGATAGAAGGACATATATTATTGCCGCCACATAATAAAACTACAAAATATGAGCATATAATTCCACAGTTGGTCGCCATTGAAGAAAGCAAACAAATAGAAGGCCTTCTTTTGGTTCTTAATACTGTGGGAGGTGATGTGGAAGCCGGACTTGCCATATCAGAAATGGTGTCGAGTTTGTCAAAACCCACGGTTTCTTTGGTGCTGGGGGGCGGGCATAGTATTGGTGTTCCTATGGCAGTATCTGCAAATCATTCTTTTATTGCCAGTTCTGCAACGATGACAATACATCCTATCAGGATGAACGGGTTAGTGATAGGTGTACCCCAAACTTATGAATATTTTGATAAAATGCAGGAAAGGGTTGTAAATTTCGTTTGTTCCCATTCAGGAATTAAAAGAGAAAAATTCCGTGAACTTATGCTTAAAACCGGTGAACTGGCAAACGATGTGGGTACAGTACTGTTTGGAGAAGAAGCAACACAATCGGGTTTAATTGATCAGGTAGGCGGATTATCTGATGCAATAAAAAAACTCAATGAGCTTATTGAAATCAGACGAAAAGAAAACTCTAACCAACAGCAGGGAGGTAAGCTTCAATGATTCTTTACACTATTTATGACCACAATGTAGTCATGGGAAACGGCCAGACAGATAATTTGGAGAATAGCCTTGACTATAGTGAAATGAAAATTGACGGGGTACAAGTACAAGTATCCCGTTTTGGCAATTCCGATTATCAGGTTCAAAGAATACTAAGCACCAACCCCTACGACTATTTAAACCCAAGAATTCAACCGGGTACAATAATACAAAAATAATTACTTAATTTTCGTAAGTACTCCTGTAGCAAAATCTATTTTTAAACCTTTTCTGTAGCCTGTTCCGCTGAATTTAGCTATAAGAGTGCCGTCTTCGTCAAATACATCTACATCACATCCGCAGATTTTATTACCTGCGGATGTTTCCTTGGCAACCGCAGTAATTTTATTACCTTTTGGAGCTTTGAAATATGTAATATTAGAATTAATTCCTACAGTAGCTGAGCCGTTAGAATTTGTGGCTGCTGCAAATGCAAAGTCCGCAAGAGTAAAAATAGCTCCGCCTTGAACAACATCCAAGCCGTTTAAATGTTTTTCAGATAAGTCCAGACTTGTCTCGGCATAGCCCATTCCTACTTTAGTTAGTTCAATTCCAACAAAATGAGCAAACCTGTCCTTATCAAAAAATTTAATAATGTCTTTTTCCATGTGTGTACTCCTTGTTTAGGGAATTTATTACAATAATTATACAACAATAACTGCAAAAGTAAATATAGCTTCTAAAAACTGGGTTAGTTGATACAAACAAACTACTTTGATACAATAAGGTGGAATTTAATTTTCCTACGGAGAGCATATGAAAACAATCAGACTTGCAACTGCAGATGATGCAGCAGCCATGAGCTATATTCATTCGATAACATGGAAAACAGCCTACAGGGACTTTCTTACTAAAGAGTATCTTGATAATGTAACGGCTGAGGGGTGGATACCAATTTTTAAGAGAGAATTACTTGAAAATATACACGAAGCTGCTGTATTTGAACTGGATAACAAAATTACAGGCTGTATAACCTTCGGCAAAGGACGGGTTGGTCAAACCTGTACCATTCCAAAATCAGGTATTTTTGATGGTTCCGATACAACAGACTGCTGCAACTGTAATTCAGGTGAGATAATATCCCTCTATGTACTTCCGGAACACTGGAATTCAAAGCAAGGCTTTGAGTTGACAAAGTATGCGTTGGAAAGGCTTAAACAGCAAGGCTTTAATGATTGCTATCTGTGGGTTATTAAGGATAACCATCGTGCTAAAGCCTTTTATAGAAATTTTGGCTTTAAAAGTACAAATACCTTTACAACTGTTAACCTTGGCGGAAGAGATATTACAGAGGAAAAATACAATTATATATTTATTTAATAAAATTATGTTATAATAGCTTTTGTATAAAAATATACATGGTTTATATCAATGGAGGAATTTACTTGAGCGAGGGCAAGAGAATTACCACAAAAGTATCTGCTGAAGAAATAAATCAGCAGTACAAATATATAGAAACAATGAAGCAGTATAATCAGAGTGTTATATCCGGTTCGGGAAAGCCTGCAAGATACAATATAGAGACCTTTGGCTGTCAGATGAATGAAAACGATTCTGAAAGATTATCAGGGATGCTTTCAGAAATGGGTTATTCGGAATGTTCAGAAAGAAAGGACAGCGACCTGATAATATTCAATACCTGTTGTGTTCGTGAAAACGCCGAACAAAAGGTTTATGGCCATCTGGGTGCATTGAAAAAGCTAAAGGAGACAAATCCCAACCTTGTAATTGCCATATGTGGCTGCATGATGCAGCAGAAGGAAGTTGTTGAGCACATTAAAAAGACATATAAACATGTTGACATAATATTTGGAACTCATAATCTATATAAATTTCCGGAACTGCTGAATACGGCGATTACTACAAGAAGTACGGTCATAGATGTATGGGACTCTACGGGGTCAATAGCAGAAAACATGCCCATATCAAGAAAAGACAATATAAAGGCATGGGTTACCGTAATGTATGGCTGTGACAATTTCTGTTCCTATTGTATTGTTCCATATGTCAGAGGAAGAGAACGCAGTAGAAGCTTGGAAGAAATAAAAAATGAGGTTGAAAAACTGGCTGTAGACGGCTGCAAAGAAATAACCCTGTTGGGACAGAACGTAAATTCCTATGGCAAAGACCTTGAAGGAGACTTAACCTTTGCGGGACTGCTAAGAGAACTCAACAAGATTCAGGGTATTGAGAGAATCAGATTCATGACTTCTCATCCCAAGGATTTGTCTGAGGAATTAATATACGCAATTAGGGATTGTGAAAAAGTATGTGAACATCTTCATTTGCCGGTACAGTCAGGAAGTTCTAAGGTACTGGACGAAATGAACAGAAAGTATACAAAAGAGCAGTATCTCAAACTTATTGAGAAGGTTAAGAGCAACATACCGGGTATTGCATTATCTACGGATATAATAGTTGGTTTTCCCGGCGAAACGGAAGAAGACTTTGATGAAACTCTGGATGTTGTTGCTAAAGCAAGGTTTGATATGGCTTACACCTTTCTTTATTCTAAGAGAACGGGTACTCCTGCTGCCAAAAATCCGGAACAAGTACCTGAAAGCGTTAAAAAGCAAAGGTTCGATAAGCTTTTAGAGCTGCAAAATAAAATCAGTAAAGAAATAAATGATGAGTTTCTTGGCAAGGAAATGGAAGTATTGGTTGAAGGCCTGAGTAAAAGCAGTAAAACCACCTACACAGGAAGAACCAGAGAAAATAAGATTGTGAATTTCAAAGGAAACCCTGATATGGTAGGAAAGCTTGTAAAAGTTAAAATTGATGAAATTCAAACTTGGTCTCTGTTAGGTACAAAGGTTTGATTAATTAATAATAATAAATAAATATATAGCGAGGTAATTAAAATGGATATTATAGAAAAAGCAAGAGAATTGGGGAAACTTCTGGCAAGTTCGCCGGAGATGCAGCAATACAACAATGCTGAAGCTGCAATGAAATCTGATGATAAATCAGCAACACTTATGAGCGAATACAAACAACTCCAGATAGAAATGGTTAAGCTCACAAGAGGCGGAGCCGAAACAAAGGAAATAGAAGAAACGAAGGAAAAATTACTTGCAAAACAGCTTGAAATCAACGAATACTCTGTCACTTTTAACTACCTGACAGCCAAAGCAAACCTTGAAGCACTAATGAAGAAGGTAAATGATATTTTAATTTATTCAATAACCGGAGAGTCAGAATGCTCAGATGATAAGTGTAAGAGCTGCGGTGGGGGCTGTAAAGGCTAATATTATTAAATAACTATATTAAATTTACCAATGTGCCTGATGGTTGTTTACATCAGGTACATTAATAGATGGAGGATAAAAATGGGAACTGTCACGCCAATGATGCAGCAGTACCTGGATATAAAGGAACAATATAAAGATTGCATTTTATTTTTCCGGCTGGGAGACTTCTACGAGATGTTTTTCTCAGATGCGGAACTGGCGTCCAGAGAACTGGAAATTACACTAACCGGAAGGGATTGCGGCCTAGAGGAACGTGCACCTATGTGTGGTGTTCCTTTTCATGCTGCCAATAACTATGTAGCCCGTTTGGTATCAAAGGGGTACAAGGTTGCAATTTGCGAGCAGGTCGAAGATCCTGCACTGGCAAAGGGAATTGTTAAAAGGGATGTAATAAAGGTCGTTACACCAGGTACTGTTACCGACATTACTATGCTGGACGAAAGAAAAAACAATTATCTTATGTCAATTTATAAAAACGGTAATTTTTACGGCTTGGCGTCGGTAGACATAACTACAGGTGATTTCTATGGAACAAGAATAACCTGGGGCAATACAAGGGAAAAACTTTTTGATGAGATTGCAAAGTACCTTCCTTCTGAAATAATTGTTAATACCGAGCTATGTGCTGACAATGAGCTTACGTGCGAGATAAAGCAAAGATTTAATACATATGTGTCAACCTTTGAAGAGGGTTCATTTGAGTATGGAAATGCAATGGATACCTTGAGAAATCAATTTGAAAACAGGGCATTGAATATTCAGGAATATGACATTGCGGTTAATGCGTCAGGAGCCCTTCTGACATATCTGGAAAGTACTCAAAAAGTAAATTTGAGTCACATTCAGAATTTTAATTTATATGCACTTGAAGAATACATGATTCTGGATGCGTCCTCCCGTAGAAACCTTGAACTTACTGAAACCATGCGTGAAAAATCAAAGAAGGGTTCTCTTTTGTGGGTACTGGATAAAACCATGACCTCAATGGGAGGAAGATTGCTTAGAAAATGGATTGAACAGCCATTAATTAATCACGGCGATATATCTCTTCGTCTCAATGCTGTAGAAGAGCTTAAAAATAAGTTTATGGCAAGAGTAGAAGCAAGAGAGCTTCTTAAAAGGGTATATGACATTGAAAGACTTATGGGAAAGGTAATACTGGGAAGTGTAAATTGCAGAGACTTGATAGCACTTAAAAATTCCATTAGTCAAATACCTTACATAAAAGAAATCCTTAACGGATTTGAAACAGAGTATATAAGCAGTTGTTACGAGCAGCTGGATTCTCTTGAGGATGTTTGCAATCTTATAGATATATCAATAATTGACGACCCTCCTGTAACAATAAAAGAGGGTGGAATAATAAAAGACGGATACAACCCCGAAGTAGATAAGCTCAGAAGCGCTTCAATACAGGGTAAAGACTGGATAGCGGCTCTTGAGGCCTCAGAACGTGAAAAAACAGGAATAAAAAACCTCAAGGTAGGTTTTAACAGGGTATTCGGCTATTATATCGAAGTAACTAAATCATATTTTTCCTTAGTACCTGAGGAATATATCAGAAAGCAGACTCTTGCCAATTGTGAAAGGTATATAACACCTGAACTTAAAGAAATCGAGGATAATATTCTTGGAGCGGAAGAAAAGATAGTACTGTTGGAGTACAGCCTATTTGTACAAATAAAGGACAAAATTGCTGAGCAATTATCAAGAATTAAGTCAACTGCAAGAGCTCTTGCGGAAATTGACGTACTGGCTTCCCTTGCGGAAGTAGCCGACAGGGAAGGCTACTGTAAACCTGAGATTTCTGTTTCTGACAAGATAGAAATAGTGGACGGAAGACACCCTGTCGTAGAAAAAATGACTGACAAAAGCGGCTTTGTTCCAAATGATACCGTCCTTGACATGGAAGAGGACAGACTTGCTATAATAACAGGCCCTAACATGGCTGGTAAATCAACATACATGAGGCAAAGTGCGCTTATTGTTTTGATGGCTCAAATAGGGAGCTTTGTCCCAGCCTCCTCAGCAAAAATCGGTTTAGTTGACAGGATTTTTACTAGAGTAGGGGCTTCAGATGATTTGGCATCGGGACAAAGTACTTTTATGGTGGAAATGTCTGAGGTAGCAAATATATTAACTAATGCAACAAAAAGAAGCCTGCTTGTTCTTGATGAGATAGGCAGGGGGACAAGCACCTTTGACGGATTAAGTATAGCGTGGGCAGTGATTGAGTACATTGTAAGCAAGGAACAACTGGGCTGCAGAACACTTTTTGCAACTCATTACCATGAATTAACCGAGCTTGAAGGAAAGCTCTCCGGTATTAAGAACTATTGTATAACAGTCAAGGAAAAGGGAGACGATGTAATATTCTTAAGAAAAATAATCCGGGGCGGTGCCGACGGAAGCTATGGCATACAGGTGGCAAAGCTTGCCGGAGTACCTCAGGGCGTTATTGACAGGGCAAAAGAAATACTGGCAAACTTGGATGATGCCGACATTAACAGGAACGGAAAAGTACGAAAAATAAAGAAACAAGTTGACGGACAGCTGGATTTATTTGCGCAAGCAGCAAAAGCATCTGCTGATGCCGAAATACTTGAGGAGATAAGAAAAATTGATATATCAAGGCTTACTCCCATTGATGCAATGAACATATTATATGAGCTTCAAAGGAAAATGAACAACCGGGAATAGTTTTTGATATGATATGGGGTGAATTATGGGGCGCATAATTGTACTGGATGAAAATACTTCAAATAAAATAGCTGCGGGGGAAGTTGTTGAAAAGCCTGCTTCCGTTGTAAAGGAATTAGTGGAGAACTCTATTGATGCCGGTGCAACCAGCATCTCAGTAGATATAAAGAATGGCGGTATATCATATATAAAGATAACCGATAACGGAAGTGGCATGGATGAGGACGATGTAGAAATTGCCTTTGAGCGTCATGCCACAAGCAAAATTAAAAGGGCAGAGGATCTTGATTCTGTCATAACAATGGGTTTCAGAGGAGAAGCTCTGGCAAGTATAGCCTCAGTCGCATCTGTTGAGCTTATGACAAAGACAGCAGCAAGTACGTACGGAATGTATGTACACATAAGAGGTGGAGTTTTTCAAGATGTAAGGCAGACAGGATGTCCTGTCGGGACAACCTTTATTATTAAAGATTTGTTTTTCAATACTCCTGCACGTTATAAGTTTTTGAAGAAGGATTCTACAGAAGCGGGTTATATCTCAGATACAATATCAAGAATAGCTTTGGGTAATCCGGATATTTCTTTTAAACTGACAAACGGAAAAACAACATTAATTCATACCCCGGGAAATAATGACTTAAAAAGTGTAATTTACAGCATATACGGAAAAGAATTAATAAAAGATCTTGTTGCGGTAGAGTATGCTGATGAAAAGATAAAGATAAGCGGGTATGTAGGGAAACCTGAGGCTGCCAGATCAAACAGAAACTATCAGTCCCTTTATATAAATAAAAGATACGTAAAAAGTAAAATGGTATCTTATTCTGTTGAACAAGCTTTTACAAGCATACTAATGAAAAACAGATTTCCTTTTTTTGTATTGAATATTGATATTAACCCTGTATTGGTAGATGCCAACGTGCATCCCGCAAAAACCGAGGTACGGTTTGCCGATGAAAGCAATCTGTCCAGAACCATATACATGGCTGTTTCAAATGCGCTTACTACAGGTGGAAGCCTGTTTAATCCTGTATCGGTTCCTAATAAAGACAGAGAGCTGTTTAAGTTCACAGGCAATTCCCAAAATAAAGTGGAATATCTTCAAAAGGAAATTGAATTGAATAAGCAGGAGGACTATAAAAAAGCCGAGGAAATACGGTTATTTACAAAAGCTCTGGAACCTTTGGCAAAGACTGATGTAAATAAAGTAAGTACGTCCTTGGAGAAGCCTCAGACAGATACATCCTCCTTCACTTTTACAAAGTCTGAAGAGTATAATGTAAGGCAGCCACAGGAAGTTACAGTTGAAGTGAAACAGGAAAAAACTACAGAACTTAACAATAATTCTGAGGTAATAAAAGAGGCTGATTTTTCTGAGGAGGTTGCAGCAGTTTTAAGTGAAGATGACGGAGAAATACATACAGAAAATGTACATCCTGAACTTGCCGACATGAAATATATAGGCCAGGCCTTTTCTACATATATTCTTTTGCAGAGTAATGATGAGCTTGTTATGGTAGACCAACATGCCGCACATGAAAGAATAATATATGAAAAGCTCAGAGTAAAATTTGATTCTCAGGAGAACACAACCCAGCTGTTGTTGGAGCCTGTAGTCATACAACTACAGCCATTTGAACTGGATGCAGTAAAATCCAAGCATGAACTTTTGAAGGGAATAGGATTTGTTTTTGAGGATTTTGGAAATAATTCCATTATTATCAGAGGAATTCCATATATGGTAGGGGACTGCTCCCCAAGAGATATATTTATAGAACTGACACAAAAGCTTCAGGAATCAATAAGGCCTGTCAGCACACCTCTGGCAGACGAAATAATTCATACTATTGCGTGCAAGGCTGCTATAAAGGCAAATAAAAAACTTGATGAAAAAGAAGTACATCAACTGTTAATTGAGCTCTCCAAAACAGGACGAAGGTATACCTGTCCTCACGGACGCCCTACCGTAATACGCCTGACAAAATATGAAATAGAGAAAATGTTTAAAAGAATTGTTTAGAAAGGGATTTTATGAACCGAGTTATAGTTATAGTTGGGCCTACTGCATCAGGAAAAACAAATTTATCTATTGAGCTTGCAAAAAGAATGAATGGAGAAATTATTTCTGCCGATTCTATGCAGATTTATAAATATATGGATATTGGGACTGCAAAACCCACAAAAGAAGAAATGCAGGATATAAGTCATTATCTCATTGACGAAGTACTTCCCAATGAAGACTTTAATGTTGTAAGGTTCAAGGAACTAGCCGAAAAATATATAGACAACATTCTTGAAAATGGTAAACAGCCAATTGTTGCAGGGGGCACAGGACTTTATATCAGTTCTTTGATAAACAATATTAATTTTAGTGAAAGTGAAAGCGACTGGGAACTCCGGGAGGCTTTAAAAAAAGAGGCAGAAGAATTCGGGCCTGAGTATCTCCATAAAAAGTTACAGGAAGTTGACCCGAATTCAGCGTTAAGTATTCACCCCAATAATATAAAAAGAGTAATAAGAGCTTTGGAAGTGTACTATCAGACGCAAAAGCCTATTTCTTATCATAATGAGATATCAAGGAGCATACCTCCAAAATACCAATTTGTTCTTGTTGGTTTGAATATGGACAGGCAGGTTTTATATGAACGAATAAATAAAAGAGTGGATATTATGATACAAAATGGTCTTGTAGATGAAGTAAAAAGGCTTGTAGACCTTGGCTATGCCGATAGCATAATATCCATGCAGGGTATTGGATATAAAGAAATACTGGAGTTTTTGAGAAATAATATAACACTCGAGCAGGCAATAGATAATATTAAACAGGGAACCAGAAGATATGCAAAAAGACAGATTACATGGTTTAAGCGAATTCATGGAATTAATTGGTTTAATGTAGATAATTGTGGAAATAATATAAATGTAATAAATGAGATTTATGAATACGCAAAAGGCTAAAAACCTTGGTAGAACTATATTCTTGTTGCATGAAATGGCATTATCTAGTAAAATAAAAAGAGTAATCTTAATATATCAAATTTAAGTTAAGCCCGTTTCTGTGGGGATAGCTTATGTGGATAAATATATATATAACAAAGGAGTGAATTACTTTGGTAAAGAATACTATTAATTTGCAGGACATTTTTTTGAATCAGGTAAGAAAGGAACACATTGCTGTTACTATCTATCTTACAAATGGGTTTCAATTAAAGGGTATGGTTAAGGGGTTTGATAATTTCACTGTGGTTCTTGACAGTGACGGAAAGCAGCAGTTAGTATACAAGCATGCAATTTCCACTATAAGTCCAATGAAATCGGTGAATCTTATATTTAATGAGCAGGGAAAAGAATAATAGCTACATATTGTAAATATGTAAATAATAAAACGCAAAAGGATAACAAATTTTCCTTTTGCGTTTTTTATTTGTTATGTAAAGTATTATAGCTACATGCGTCTGAAGACACCAATTACTTTTCCCAGAATTGACAAATCATCTTTTACAAGGATGGGTTCCATACTGCTGTTCTGGGGTTGGAGCCTTATATAGTCTTTTTCACGGTAAAAGGTTTTACATGTGGCCTCATCACCAATCAAAGCTACAACAATGTCACCATTATTTGCCGAAGATTGCTGTCTTACCAGTACAAAGTCCTTGTCAAGTATTCCTGCTTCTACCATACTCTCACCTTGAATTCTTAGCATAAATGCATCACTGTTTTGTACGAAATCTACAGGGAGGGGGAAAGTATCAGTAATGTTTTCAACGGCAAGGATAGGCTGGCCTGCTGTAACTCTTCCCACAACAGGAACATCTACCATTTCTCGTGAAGTATAATACCCGTCTTTACTAGTGCGGCTTTCTTTAACCTGACTTGCTCTATTTAAAATTTTGATTGCTCTCGGCTTAGTAGGATCCTTTTGAAGAAGTCCGCTATCAATAAGCTTTTGCAGATAGGAATGTACTGTAGAAGTTGACTTGAAACCTACCGCTGAACATATTTCCCTTACAGAAGGCGGATAACCGTTTTCATGAACACATTTATAAACATAATCAAGAATTTCCTGTTGTTTGTTAGAATTCTTTTTTGCCATAAAGACCTCCCTGAGCGAATGCCCATAGTTTTTATGTAATAAAAGTCTTATATTCAAAAAGCACAGTTATTACTGCTATAGTATAACACATGAAAACCAGAAAATCAAACTAATGTTCGGATAATTTTCCAAAAGCTATTGACAAAAGAACACACGTTCCTTAAAATAATAAATATAAAGAACGTATGTTTGTTGCTTGGGAGGGTTAATATGGTGAGAAAGAAATATGTTTTGAAAAATAAAAAAAGATTTCTATGTTTTTTGTTCTTTACTTTGTTTCTTACATTTACTCTTATTTATACAGTCAAAGTGGCAGGTTTTACTGATACGCAGTACATTACAGTTACGGTAGGCGAGGGTGATTCTTTATGGTCTATAGCCTCCAAGTACGGCGGTAATACTGATATCAGAAAGAAGGTATATTTGATAAAAAAGATAAATCACATGAGTTCAAGTGATTTAAGTGAGAATGTATCTCTGCTTGTTCCTGTCGACAAATAAATATATAATTTAATATTTTTTGATTAATTAGATAAAAACATGCAATTATCCTACAAAGAGTCGCGCTTATTTGACATTTAAAATTCATGGTAGTATTATATAACCTGTGTTTATTAAGTCTTTATAATAAGGGGTTCTTTGGAGGTTTGTGGTCAATGTCGTCAAATCAATTAGCAGTGTTCTTCATAGTAAGTGTAATCTTTTATATAATCGGAGCATTGGCATCTCTATCTTCATTCTCAAGTTCAAAGTGGTCAAACAGGTTGTCAAATACCTTTGCACTTTTAGCGAGCAGCTTACTTACATATTTAATGATTTACAAGTTAACATATTCCGGAGACGTATCTATAAATATAGATTTTAATACAAATATTCCTTTTTTAGATATGAAGTTTAATATTGATAATCTATCTGCATTTTTTATAATGATTATTTCAATAGTAGCAATTATTGTTTCGTTATTCTCATATACATATATGTCCCACTACTTTTCTGAAAAAAATATATCTGTATTCGGTTGTTTATATAATCTGTTTATCGCTTCAATGGTTCTTTTGGTCTCAAGCAGTAATCTTCTGCTCTTTTTGGTTTTTTGGGAATTGATGTCTCTTCTTTCTTATTTTCTTGTTATATATGAGCATGAAAAAGAGGAGGTGCAGAAAGCCGGCAGGATATACATTATTATGACCTATACCGGAACAGCTTGTATTACGGCAGCCTTTGTTTTAATTGCAGCCTATACAGGCAGTTTTAATTTTACATCAATTAATTTACAGTCAATACCTCAAGGTGCTGCTAATATTATTTTTGTGCTGCTGCTGATTGGGTTTGGTACCAAAGCAGGTATTATTCCTGTACATATCTGGTTGCCATATGCCCACCCGGTAGCTCCAAGTAATATATCAGCGTTGATGTCAGGTGTAATGATAAAGATGGCTGTTTATGGTCTCATAAGATTTATTTTTAACATTCTTCCTATGGGTCATTTGTGGTGGGGAGTAGTATTACTTTGCGTAGGTATTGCTTCAGCATTATTCGGAATTACATATTCTATCGCTTCAACTACAAATATTAAAAGATTATTGGCATATTCCAGCATAGAGAATATGGGGATTATTTTGGCAGGCCTTGGAATAATGCTTATTGCCAGAGCATCGGGGAATTATTTTCTGCTTTCCCTGTCCTTAACGGCAACACTTCTGCATACACTGAATCACGCTGTTTTCAAGTCACTGCTTTTCATGGGGGCAGGTGCAGTTCAATATTCTGTACATACAAAAAATATGGAGAAACTGGGCGGGCTGATAAAAAAAATGCCTATTGCCTCAGTGCTTATTTTCGTTGGTTGCCTTTCTATTTCTGCAGTACCGCCCTTTAACGGCTTCATAAGCGAATATATGATTTTTAAGACGATTATTAGCAGTATAAGCTATTTTGCATCATCCCAAAGCTTCCTGATGGTTGTTGTCCTGATGATTGCTGCAGCTGCACTTGCCTTAACCGGGGCTTTGGTTGCATTTTGCTTTGTTAAATTTTTCGGTATAAGCTTCCTTGGAATGCCAAGAAGTAAAGTGGCAGATACTGCCAAGGAGCCGGGAAAACCAATGCTTGTGGCACTTGCAATAGCAGCAGTGCTTTGTTTATTGCTTGGCATATTCCCGAATTTTGCCATAAATCTTATACACAGTGTTGACAGTCAATTGGTTGGAATAAAGACTTTAGGTGCGGCCTTGCCGTTAACCGTACCTCGTGAATTACCGGTACATAACAGTAGTTTGAATATATCTTCGGGTCTTATTGCCATATTGTTGGTAATATTGGGAGCTTTATCCTTATTGGTGGTAATGGCACTAAGAAAAAGAACCTCTGTAGAGCGTTACAATACTTGGGATTGCGGATATACAAAGCTAAATTCTAAAATGCAGTATTCTGCCACAGGATTTTCAAAATCTTTGAGAATTATATTCAGAGGGTTATTTAAACCTGCAAGGGACTTAAAAATAACAGAAGGAGTAGCACCTTATCATATTAAAGCGGGCAGATATACAACATCTACGGTGAAATTTTTTGAAAAATATCTGTATCAACCTTTTGTTAGTACTATAATTTATTTTTCAAGGAAAATGCGTTTTACAATTCAGACAGGGAGTATACATGCCTATTTAATGTATTTCTTTGTGATTATGGTGCTTATGCTTTTATATTATTCAATTACGGCATGATTATAAAAATTTATCAACGATAAAAGGATTGTTAATATGTTAGTGTCATTATTAAAGTTTTTATTTCAAATGTTTTTTATACTTTTAATAGCTCCCATATTTACCGGAGTAATAAGGAAAATCAAAGCAAAAATACAGCATAAAATAGGTGCTTCGATTTTTCAGCCTTATTATGATTTGATAAAGTTGCTTAAAAAAGATTTGGTGATATCAAGCACTTCTTCGTGGATTTATAATGTTGCTCCATACGTTTATTTTATAACTTCTCTTGCTGCAGTTATGTGTTTGCCTGCAGTTTATCAACTTAAAGGGTTTTCCTTCTATTCTGACCTTCTGGTAATAGTTTATCTATTGGTAGCCGGACGTATTTTCATGGCACTGGCAGGGCTGGACACCGGAAGTACCTTCGGAGGAATGGGAAGCAGCAGAGAATTGTTGGTTTCGGCTTTGGTAGAACCTGCGCTATTCCTTATTATCATTACGGTAGGCGCAAACCCTGAAATTACTTCAACCAGTGTTTTTTCAATATATGATTATTCAGTAAAAAACAGCTCCGGTATATTTTCAACTATAAATATATTATTGTTTGCAGCTATGCTGATGGTAATGATTGCAGAATCCTCCAGAATTCCGGTTGATGACCCTTCAACACATCTTGAGCTTACAATGGTTCACGAAGCAATGACTTTGGAATACTCAGGCAGACATCTTGCTTTTATAGAAATGGGTACATATATAAAGCAATTGGTATTTATGACATTTATGGCCAACATATTACTTCCTGTTGGTTTAAACATGGAAAATGTATTAGTTGGACTTGGCATATATCTGTTAAAGTTAGTAATAATTACCTTATTAGTGGGTTTTATTGAGATTAATACAGTCAAATTCAGGCTTTTCAGTCTTCCAAACTATGCTGCAATTGCTCTCATTATAGCCGTTTTAGGGTTTTTGACCCGGTTTGTTTTAAGATAAAAACAATATGGTATGGAGGAAAACAAATGTACAATAATGCTTTAAACCTTTTAGCAATTCTTATATTAATTTCGTCTTTTTCGCTTGTGGCAAATAAGCGTCAAAATGCCTATATTACAACATTCCGATTTCAATCACTCATACTTGCTTTGATTTCACTGCTTATTTCAGTTAAAAGTATGGTTGAAACAAAGAAGTTTGATGAGGTTATTTTTATATTTTTGTTAATTGTAGTATTTAAAGTAATAGTAATTCCACTGGCTATGAGAAGAACCTCCGACAGGGTTGAATATAAGGTTGAAAAGGATTTTTTTATAAATATTCCTATTTCAATGCTTATCTGCTGCGGACTGGTTGTTCTTTGTTGGTACGTAGTTCATAATGTAGAAGGTATAACAAATCCAACAACAGAAAATTATCTTATTTATTCTTTATCCGTTGTGATGATTGGGCTATTCTTCATGATAAGCAGGAAAAAGGCATTGGGACAGATTATTGGATTTCTTGTTATTGAAAACGGATTATTTCTGGCTGCAATGATGACTACAGACGGAATGCCAATGATTGTTGAGCTTGGTCTTTTCTTTGATTTATTAACTGCGTTTTTGATTATGGGTATATTTGTTTTCAAAATCAATAGCACTTTTGATTCAATAGATGTAAACAAATTAAAGCACTTAAAAGGTTAAATTATTTAAGTTTCATGGAGGGCATATGATTCCGGCATTTATAGTTATACCGGTGCTGGCAGGTGGGCTGGTATGGATTAGCAGAAATAAATTATTTATACATGCTATAAACTTAATTGGGGCAGCAGGATTACTGATAATATCAATCCTGTCACTTATTGATATTAATAATAATAAGGTGATTGCAAGCTCCGGTTTATTCAAGAATCTTTTTTATATGGATTCACTTAGCGGTTACATATTGTTTATAACTACATTGGCGTTCTTTTTAGTTTCACTCTATTCAATAAGTTATTTTGGACAAGAACTGAAGAAAAAGGTTATTACAATTGGTAAGCTAAAGTTATATTATTCATTATCCAATGCATTTGTACTGTCAATGATACTGGCATTAACTACTCGCAATATGGGAGTCATGTGGATTTCTATTGAAGCTACTACTCTGGCTTCTGCGTTTTTGGTTGGCTTTTACAATAATAAGCGTGCAATTGAAGCTGCGTGGAAGTACCTTATTATTTGCTCGGTTGGTATTGCGTTTGCCCTGCTTGGAATTATTCTCCTGTTTTATTCGTCTACTGTTAAATTGGGAGGGGCTAGGATTTCAGGGCTTGATTGGAGTTATCTTATAAAATATGCTGCTGCACTTGACCCCAGTATATTAAAAATCGCATTTATATTTATATTAATAGGTTTTGGTACAAAGGTTGGTTTTTCACCTATGCATACATGGCTTCCGGATGCTCACAGTCAGGCACCTTCGCCTGTAAGTGCACTTTTATCAGGAGTATTGCTCAATACTGCTATGTATGGGGTAATAAGGGTTATGTCCATTGTGAATAAATGTCTGGGAAGCAGTAATTATACGGGAAATCTTCTTATTGTCCTAAGTGTACTTTCAATTGGTACCGCTGCTGTATTCATATTGGTTCAGCAGGATTATAAACGTATATTGGCATATTCCAGTATAGAGCATATGGGAATCATTGCTTTAGGCCTTGGTATATGTACACCTGTGAGCATTTTCGCGGCACTTTATCACATATTTAATCATGCAATGACAAAATTGATGTTGTTTCTGGCGACGGGAAATGTTTATTTAAAACACCACACCAAAAAGATTTCCAGTATCCATGGTCTAATAAAAACAATGCCTGTAACAGGAATTGTTTTTGTACTGGGTACTTTTGCAATAACGGGTATGCCTCCTTTTGGTGTGTTTATGAGTGAATTTAATACTGTCGTGGGAGCACTGTTTGCAAAAAAATATCTGGTAACGGCTTTGCTTCTGATATTTCTTTCAATGGTTTTTGCCGGATTTACTAAACAGTTGGGAAAAATGTTTTATGGTAAAAATAGCAACCCTGAGATAAAGCCGGGGGAACTGGACATTATCGGGCCTACTGTACTTATTATTCTATTATGTATTATAGTATTGGCAGGGGTATATATTCCGACGCCTTTCAAAGAGTTAATGGATAATACAACAGATATTATACTGGGAATTGGAGGTTAACTTTATGGTTTCGGAAGCTATATTTGATACTATAAATAGATTATTAGCCCCTCATGTACAAGAAGGCAGGCTTATCAATGAAAATGAAGTCTACTTCTGCATTTCTCCTTCCACTGTGAAGGAAGACTGTATCAATGTATATGAAAATATTGAATGTGTGCTTGTTGATTTATTTGCAAATGATACTACGCCAATTAACAATAAGCTTACTGTATATTACACATTTGCGGTAAGATCATCCAATACGATAGTTACACTGTATTCGAAACTTGAGAATGACGGTTCAGCAATGCTTGATTCCATAGCTTTGGAGGTACCGGCTGCAAGTTTGTACGAACGTGAGATTCATGATATGTATGGAATAGACTTTAAAGGGTGTCCTGACAGCAGGGAGTTGGTTCATCACGGAAATTTTCCTCAGAACGTTCACCCTTTAAAAAGGGACTTCAAGGTCAATAAACATCTGCCGTTTCAGCATAGAGATTTGGAATTTTCAAATATTTCAGGTAAAGGCGTTTTTGAAGTGCCCGTTGGGCCTGTACATGCCGGTATTATCGAGCCGGGTCATTTTAGATTTAGTGTGGCAGGGGAACCCATAATAAACCTTGAAGCAAAATTATATTATGTACACCGTGGACTTGAAAAACTATGTGAGAATCAGCATTATATGAAGGCCCTTTTGTTTTCTGAAAGAATTTCAGGGGACGAGACATTTACCAATTCACTGGCCTTCTGTCATGCAATTGAAAAACTGAACGGTATAACATATATTCCCGAACGTGCGGCATATTCCAGGGTAATATTTGCGGAACTTGAACGTATATGCGGCCATCTGGGGGATATATCAGGACTATGTGTAGATACGGCTTACATATTTCCTTCAGGTCAGTTGGGGATGATGAGAAGATGGATACAGCTTCTGAATGAACAGCTTACAGGGAGCAGGTTTCTTAGAAATACCAATAAACCCGGTGGCTTAAGACGTGACTTTATACGTAATAATGAGAAAATTATTCTGGAATGCATTAACAAGCTGGATAAAGAGTTTAGGGAAACAGTAGCTATAATTAAAAACAACGGAATGTTTATAGATAGGGTCGAGCACACCGGAATATTAGCTAATTCTATTGCAGCTGATTTGAATGTGGTTGGACCTGCAGGAAGAGCCAGTGGCCTGAAAACTGATGTGAGAAAAGAATTCCCGTACGATGCATATTCAAAACTTAAATTTAATATTCCGGAACACGGTAATTGTGACGTTAATTGCAGAATGAATGTAAAAATAGAAGAAGTAATGGAGTCTATAAATATCATAAAGCAGGCATTGGGAAAAATGCCGGAGGAGGGGCTTGTTCACGTTGATATTGGCGAGCTTAAGCCATACTCCTATGGCTTTGGGATGACAGAGTCTCCCAGAGGTGAAAATATACATTTTGTAATGACAGGTGAAAATAACACTATTTTCCGCTATAAAGTAAGAACACCGTCTTTCTGTAACTGGCCGGCCCTTTGTCACGCGGTAAATACTAATACTTTGACGGACTTTCCGTTAATAAATAAGAGTTTTAATCTCTCGTATGCAGGAAACGATTTATAGAACTGCACGTATTAGGAGGAATAAATGTATAACATAGTAAAAAAGATGATACAGCATGGTACGGTTACACTACAATATCCCAAAAAGAATACAAAAAGTACTTATATTACAGGTATTCCGGAATTTGATTATTCAAAATGTGAGCGATGCGGTAAATGTATTTCTGCTTGTCCCACAGGGGCATTGGTTCTTGTTGACAAAGACGGCGAAAGAGAGAAATTGCCGGCAGTAAATGCTGATGAGTGTATATTTTGCAGGTTTTGTGAAGAAGCTTGTACAAATCAGGCCTTAAAATTATCCAATAATTTTGAGCTTGCCCAGAAAAGCAGAGATTTGCTAAGAGCTACACCTTTATATGTCATAGATGAAGAAATAAATGGTACTGATTATGAGCTCATTGGTAAAAAGTTAAATGAAAAAGTCGCCAAGAAGTTTGGAAGAAGCCTTAATATCAGAGAAGTTGATGCCGGCTCTTGTAATGGTTGTGATTATGAAATTCAGGCACTTAACGGGCCATATAACGATATCGAAAGGTTTGGGATACACTTTGTAGCATCGCCAAGGCATGCAGATATGCTTCTGGTGACGGGCTGTGTTTCTAGAAATATGGAAGAAGCATTGGTCAAAACCTATAATGCAACGCCATCTCCAAAACTGGTAGTAGCTGCAGGAGCCTGTGCTTGCAGCGGCGGACTTTTCAAGGACAGCTATGCAGGAAGAAATGGAATTGACACGATTTTACCGGTAGATGTATATATTCCGGGCTGTCCCCCTAGGCCTCAGGCATTAATTTATGGTATACTAAAAGGAATCGGACGATTATAAGATATATATTTTGCCAGAAGGAGGTAGCACGATTTTGAGGATTGAAATCGTGCAAGCTATAATGACAGACCAATGTGAGCTATATGACAGAGAATGTATAGATTGCGGAGAATGTGATTTGTGTGATCTTGATTCTACAAAGCGTTGTGATGATTGCGGGATGTGTATTGATGAAGTTGATGAATATCGCAGTGTTACTATTCAGGACTTTATGAAGGAGCACATAACAAAGGATCAGGTAAAGAAACTAAGCAAGAAATTAGAAGAAAAAGACAATAGCCAAAAGAAATAAAAAAATTAATATATACTAATAATATATTTGAATCAGTTATATAACTCGGGATAAAGCTGCTCGAGTTATAATTATGAGAGGTTATATATGGACAGAGAGATTTATCTCGATAACAGTGCTACCACAAAGCCATACGATGAAGTTATCGAGTATATTGCAAAAGTAAGCAGAGAGTTTTATGGAAACCCATCTTCCTTACATACAAAAGGTATAGAATCAGAAAATCTGGTAAAGAAGGCAAGAGGTCAGATTGCTGAAGCTTTAAAAACAGATTCAAAAGATATTTGTTTTACATCGGGAGGAACCGAATCAAATAATCTGGCAATATTAGGTTATCTGAAGGCAAACCCGAGAGCAGGTAAGCATGTCATAACCAGTGAAATTGAACATCCGTCCGTTTTAGAAGTATACAAGCAATTAGCTCAGGAAGGATATAAGGTAGATTATATTCCTGTAGACAAGGATGGAGTTATCAGATTGGATTTTTTAAAGGATATTGTTTCAGCTGATACATCCATAATAAGTATTATTCATACAAACAATGAAACGGGTGCTATACAACCAATAGAAGAAATTTGCAGCCTTAGAAAAAAGCTGTGTCCCAATGCTGTAATTCATGTTGATGCGGTTCAGGCCTTTGGCAAAACACTAATAAACCCGTCAACCTGTAATGTCGACTTGATGTCAATTAGTTCTCATAAAATACACGGTCCAAAAGGAGTTGGAGGGCTTTATATACGTAAAGGACTAAGATTGAAACCTGTTTTAATAGGCGGAGGTCAGGAATCAGCATTGAGGTCGGGTACCGAGAATGTACCGGGTATTTGTGGCTTTGGATTGGCAGCAGAAATTATATTTTCAAAGCTTGATGATAATTATAAAATAACAAATGAACTTAGAAACCATTTTGTAAAAAGGGTAAATGATACCTTTGAGGATGCGGTTGTCAATTCACCCGAAAATGCTTCACCGTACATTATAAATGTTTCATTCCCAAATCTGAAATCAGAAGTACTGCTGCATCACCTTGAACAAAAAAATATATATGTTTCAACGGGCTCGGCATGTTCTTCACGCAAGACACATCACAGTCATGTATTAAAAGCCATGGGTGTAAGCTCCAAGTATATAGACGGTGCAATACGTTTCAGCTTATCACATACCAACAATATATGTGAAATGGATGAGACAATTGAGGCACTGAAAGAAATTATTCCGATTATAAGTATAAAACGTGGAGGTAAAAGATGAATAAAATAATATTGGTACGCTATGGCGAGATAATTCTAAAGGGATTAAACAGGCCTGTTTTTGAAGATAAACTTATTGGAAACATAAAGAGTGCGATTTATAAATTTGGAAAAGCAAAGGTAATGAAATCTCAGGGCAGAATTTACATTGAACCTCAGGAAGAAAACTATGACTTTGATTCAGTCCTTGCAAAGGTAGCCAAAGTATTTGGTGTTGTTTCGGTAAGCCCGGTCTGGAAGATTGAAACCGAGTATGAGACAATCAAGGCGACCTCCCTTAAAATGGCCTCCAAACTGATTGAAGAAAAGGGCTATAAGACTTTTAAGGTTGAGACTAAAAGAGGTAACAAAAGGTTTCCTATGCAATCCCCTGAAATAAGTGCCGATGTTGGAGGCTTTATATTGGAAAATATAGAGGGCTTATCTGTTGATGTTAAAAATCCTGATTTTATACTGTATCTTGAAGTAAGAGAAAGCACTTATGTTTATTCTGAAACACTAAAGGCACAGGGAGGTATGCCTCTCGGCTCAAACGGTAAAGCACTTCTGCTGCTTTCAGGAGGAATAGACAGTCCCGTTGCGGGATGGATGATGGGTAAAAGAGGTGTGGAGATTGAAGCGATACATTTCTATAGCTACCCTTATACAAGCGAAAGAGCAAAGCAGAAAGTAATTGATTTGGCTCAAATAATGGCCCAGTACTGCGGTAAAATCCGCTTGCATGTGGTTCCATTTACCGAAATACAACTTAAAATCAACGACAATTGTCCTGAAGAACAGCTTACTATAATTATGCGAAGGATTATGATGCAGATTGCCGAGAAAGTAGCAGCAAAAGTAAATGCCATGGCACTTATTACAGGAGAAAGTATGGGACAGGTTGCCAGCCAGACTATGCAGAGCCTTTATTGTACCGATGCTGCTGTAAATATGCCGGTTTTCAGGCCTTTGATTGGCATGGACAAAGTTGAAGTGGTAGACATAGCGCGGAGGATTGATACTTTTGATACCTCAGTACTTCCGTATGAAGATTGCTGTACGGTATTTGTTGCAAAACATCCTCAAACCAAGCCAAAGCTTGAGAAGATACTACAGTCCGAGTCGGCTGTTGATTTTGAGCCTCTTATTAATACTGCTGTTGAAAATATTGAAGTTATTATTATAAAACCTTAATTTAACTTAACTTACAGGGAAATAATAAAACCTGAGTGATTTTTTAGCAAAATGCCCATATACATTTATAATTATGGTAAAATAATTTTAGCAGAGAATTTGCTGGAATTTATTCGATTAAATGTTTCCATAAATTAGAAATATTGTATAGGGAATCATAGAATGATAAGGGCGGCAAAATAAATAGTTGAAAAATTAGTGTAGAAGTGTAGATATTTATAAGCCTGTCAGAGGGGAATATGCTGTGGATCAAAAAACTTATGAATTATTGAATTTGACTGATTAAAAAGACTAGGGGTATTGCCATGAATGATTTACTTTACAACAAAAAAGTTGTATGCCCTGTTTGTAACAGGGAAATTGAAGTTACGAAAGTTAAGACTAAAGGGTGCAGAGTAAAATCCAGAGATACGGATTTATGTGTATATTACGAAGGTATTAATGTACTCTTTTATGATGTGTGGGTTTGTGAAAATTGCGGTTATGCTGCTTTGCAGGATAAGTTTGATAATATATTCACAAGGGACATTCCAGTAATAAGAGATAAGATTTCAGGCCATTGGACCAGAAGAAGCTTTTTAGGGGAAAGAGATGTTGAACATGCTTTGGAAGCATTTAAACTTGCTCTTCTTAATCTTCAGGTAAGAAAGGCCAAAAGTAGTGAAATAGCTAAGGTTTGTCTTAGAATTGCTTGGCTTTACAGAGCGAAAGAGGACAAAAAGGAAATAGATTTTCTAACTTTTGCAGCAGAAGCTTATAATGATGCCTATCAAAAAGAGAGGTTTCCGCTGGACAAACTTGATGAATACACCTGTATGTACATAATAGCAGAGCTGTACAGGAGAATAGGAAAACTCAATGAATCAGTACTTTGGTTCAGCAGAATTGTTTCCTCCAGTGGTGCCAGAAGTAATCCAAAATTAATAGATATGGCAAGGGAACAGTATCAGTTGGCGAAAGACCAATTGGCAGCTAATGAAGGTAGTGTTGAAACGTAAGCATCGAAGCATCCACTGAAAATTCAAACTTAGCGGATTAAAACAGTATATCCCTGTTTTAATCCGTTTCTTATGCTATACTATTTAAATAACTGCAACATTAAGGCCGGTTATCGGCTCAGGAGGCTAAAAGATAATACATGGAAGCTGGTAAAATACCAAACGACATATTAAATAAAATTATTATTGGAAAAATTAATACCTTCAGAAAAGAAGTTATAATGCGTCCCGGAATTGGTGAGGACTGTTCGGCAATAGAATTTGATAAATATGCATGTGTCATGTCTACCGACCCAATAACAGCTGCCGGCAATAATGCAGGACGGCTTGCCGTTCATATATCCTGTAATGACATAGCTTCTTCCGGTGTAGAGCCCTTGGGTATTATGGTTACTATATTGTGTCCCGTGGGTACGACAGAAATTGAGCTGGAACAGCTTATGGAACAGGTTTGCGAAACCGCCGGACAACTCAATGTAGAAGTTATCGGAGGACATACTGAGGTGACACCTGCGGTTAATAAGATTATTTTGTCTACCACCTGTGTAGGTAAAGCGCTTAAAGATAAAGTTATATCATCTACGGGGGCAAAACCGGGAGATAGTGTTATATTAACCAAAACTGCCGGACTTGAGGGTACTGCAATTATTGCAGGTGATTTTGAAAATGAATTATTGAGTTATCTGGGTAAAAACGAACTTGAGTATGCAAAGAGTTTAATCAATTCCTTGAGTGTTGTTCCCGAAGGGGTTCTTGCAGGAAAGTTTGGCGCAACGTCAATGCATGATATTACTGAAGGAGGAGTACTTGGAGCTGCTTGGGAAATCGCAGAAGCATCTGGTACGGGAATAACTGTAAATAAGGATTCAATACCCATTGAACCGGTTACTCGCCGGATTTGTGACTACTTCGGAATAAGTCCTTTAAGACTGATTTCCAGTGGATGTATGATTATAACCTGTCAGGATGGCGAAGGTTTGGTAAAGCTTCTTGAAAAAAATAATGTTAAGGCAACCATAATCGGAATAATTACTGACAAAAATTCCGAAAGAATACTGATGAGCAAGGAAGAAGGGACTGTAGTTGAAATTGATGCTCCCGGCCCTGATGAACTGTACAAAGTAATTAAATAATGCATAAATATGTAATATAAGTGCGATATTTTGCATATTTAATTGACATTTATATGGTTATTTTATTATAATTTTACTTGCGTGGATAAAATAACGAGCAAATGTCATAAATTATTGACATTGGAGTGGAGGCATTTTATGTACAATATTGATACAATAAAGAAGATGGACCCTCAATTAGCAGAGGCTATTGAGTTAGAAGTTAACAGACAAAGAAATAAGATAGAATTGATTGCTTCAGAGAATTTTGTAAGTGATGCTGTTATAGAGGCACTTGGCACACCATTAACAAATAAATATGCTGAGGGATACCCCGGCAAAAGATATTATGGTGGATGCGAGTACGTTGATATAGTTGAACAGTTGGCTATTGACAGAGCTAAACAAATTTTTGGTGCAGAGCATGCAAATGTTCAACCACATTCAGGAGCACAGGCTAACACCGCAGTTTATTTCGCTTTCCTTAATCCGGGAGATACTATTCTCGGAATGAATCTTGCACATGGAGGACATTTAAGCCATGGTAGTCCTGTTAATATATCAGGAAAATACTACAATGTTGTACCATATGGAGTAAGAGAGGACAACTGCTACATAGATTATGAGGAGCTGAGAAAAACCGCTAAGGACAACTCACCCAAAATAATTGTAGCAGGAGCAAGCGCATATCCAAGAACACTTGATTTTAAGGCATTTAGGGAGATTGCAGACGAAGTTGGCGCAATACTTATGGTTGATATGGCTCACATTGCAGGTCTTGTTGCTGCAGGATTGCATCCAAGTCCTGTTCCATATGCTGACGTTGTAACAACTACAACACACAAGACCTTAAGAGGCCCAAGAGGCGGTATGATTCTCTGTAAGCAGGAGTATGCTAAGAAAATCGACAGTGCTGTGTTCCCCGGAAATCAGGGTGGCCCATTAATGCATGTTATTGCTGCTAAAGCAGTTAGCTTCAAGGAAGCACTTACTGATGAATTTAAAACATATCAGCAGAACATTGTTAAAAATGCAAAAGCTTTGGCTTCCGCACTTATGAAAAAAGGTTTCAAACTGGTTTCTGACGGTACAGACAATCACCTTATGCTTGTAAACCTGACTAATATGAATATTACTGGTAAGGAAGCTCAGCACAGATTGGACGAAGTATGCATAACATGTAACAAAAACGGTATTCCGTTTGATACTCAGAGTCCATTTATCACCAGTGGTATAAGACTTGGAACTCCGGCTGTAACAAGCAGAGGAATGAACGAAGAAGATATGAAGGAAATTGCGGACTTGATTTATCTTACAATTACAGATTATGAAAATTCAAAGTCCAATGTTTCAAAGAGAGCAGAAATTCTTTGCAGTAAATATCCTCTTTATAAGTAGAATTACAAATAGTAAAGCCTATATCGGTGACAAGCCGGTATAGGTTTTTTGTTTTTAGCAGGACTGAAAATTGATATTAATTATCATTAATAATTAATAATAATTCTCAACTAATTAATAATATTAAGCATAAGCTTAAATATATTAATATTTTTTTAATGAATTTGTTGACACTTTTAATATTAATATAATACAATATATTATATTAATTAAATAAAACTATAATTTAGAGCAGGCGATGCAGCTGTAGACCTTTTAAGACAGTTGTGTGGGGCTGGGCCGAAACGGCAACAGGATATAAACCTGTGGGACTAAGTATTTTTAGTCTCACAGGTTTTTTTGTGCCAATGTTATTATTATTTTTATAATCAAGGAGGAAGTATGTCAAAATTTTTTGGTTTTAAAGGGGACTATTCAGGACTCACTGACAATCAAGCCATGGAAAATCAAATAAAATATGGTATGAATGAACTTAGTCCTGAGAAAAAGAAGAACCTATTTATAAGGATTTTGGGTGTTTTTAAAGAACCAATGTTTATACTTCTATTTTGTACTGCAATTATATACTTTTTTTTGGGAGAAGCACGAGACGGTATTATTATGCTATGCTTTGTTACATTTATGACAGGTATCAGCTTTATTCAGGAATGGAGAACGGACAAAACTCTTGAGGCGCTAAAAGAATTAGCCTCTCCAAGAATACGTGTAGTCAGGAATAATCGTATTATAAATATTGAAAGCAAAGAAATTACCATTAACGATTTAATGATATTGGAGGAGGGTGAGAAAATACCCGCCGATGCCAGAATCATTGAGATGTTTGACTTTGGAGTCGATGAATCTTCACTGACAGGTGAATCCGAAATCGTATGGAAAAAGGTATGCAGTGATAATGATGTTAATAAAATTTCTGAAGATTTTTGGAGAAAAGATGTTTGCTATGCAGGGACAACAGTAATACAAGGCAGTGCTATTGCAAAAGTAATTTCAATAGGCAGGGATACGCAATATGGTAAAATCGGATTAGATATTCAAGGCGTGCCGGAACGGCCAACACCTCTTGAAAAGCAAACCAGACACCTTGTGAAGATTTGTGCTTTAATAGGGTTGGGCTTTTTCATATTGGTTTCGCTAATTACACTTATTCATACAGGAAGTATAGTTGACAGTATTCTTTCAGGTATTACTCTGGCTATGGCAATGATACCTGAGGAGTTTCCGGTTGTTCTGACTGTATTTTTGGCAATGGGCGCATGGAGACTTGCCAAGAAAAATTCACTTGTAAGAAAAATGCCTTCTGTTGAAACGCTGGGGTCAGTTTCTGTATTATGTGTCGATAAAACCGGAACATTAACCAAAAATCAAATGACTGTAAAGGAGACATGTCCTCATAATGGTTTTGATGCTAATGAATTAGGTTATTGGGCAGCCTTGGCATGTGAAACGGAGCCTTATGATCCAATGGAAAAAGCAATACTAAATTACATTGAGAATAACGGTTCTGATAAAGAAGATGTTTTTAAAAACCCGTTGTTATTTGAATATTCATTTAGCTCAGATACTAAAATGATGGGGCATGTGTGGAGTATAGAAAACTCAGCAACCTTAGCCGCAAAGGGAAGTCCTGAAAGTATATTACCCTTATGCTGCCTTACCAAAGAAGCTACGGACAATGTTGCCGAGCAACAAACAAGGTTGGCATCCAAGGGTTATAGAGTAATTGCTGTTGCAAGAAGTATAGATATGAAAGAATATCCTGACACATTGAAGGAATGTAAGTTAGACTTTGTTGGTCTTATAGGTTTACAAGACCCTCCCAGAGATGAAGTGCTGGAATCAATTAAGGTTTGTAAGTCGGCAGGATTAAGAGTAGTTATGATAACCGGAGATAATGGTATTACGGCACAATCCATAGCCCGCGAAATAGGCATATCGCACAGCAGTAACGTAATAACAGGGCCGGAGCTTGAATTAATGCCGGATGAGGTATTACTGGACAAAGTCAAGGATACGAATATATTTGCTAGAGTTATGCCAAGACACAAGATGCGGATTGTAAAGGCCCTGCGTGATAATGGGGAAATCGTTGCAATGACAGGAGATGGTGTAAATGATGCACCTGCCTTAAAGTATGCTGATATCGGAATAGCCATGGGTAAAAGGGGAACAGGTGTTGCCAAGGAAGCCTCGGATATGATTCTTCTGGATGATAATTTTACTACCATTGTCGAATCGGTTGGGGATGGAAGAAGAATTTACGATAACATCCGAAAAGCAATAGAATATATCCTTGTAATACATATACCAATAGCTTTAATAGCGCTTTTGGCACCACTGCTTCACATGCCTTTGGTTTTATTGCCTGTAAACGTCGTTTTGCTGGAACTCATTATAGACCCTACCTGTTCTATTGTATTTGAACGATTGCCGGCAGAAAAGGACATTATGCATAGAAAACCACGATCCAATAACGAAGCACTTATAACCGGCTCGCTTATATTAAAATCTATATTACAGGGACTGATAATTTTTGCTGCGGCTTTCGGAGCATTTACCTACTTCTTTAAAAGTGGTGCAGGTGAGCCGGAAGCAAGAACCTTCGCGGTGCTTGTACTGGGTATATCCAATTTGTTACTTGTTTACATAAACCAATCAGATACAGAGTTTGCTTTCAGAAATATGGTTAATTTTAAGGATAAGGTTGTTATAACTGTTAATTCTATAATAATTGCAGTACTGATTATCATAACCTATGTACCGACAATAAATGGGATTGTACAAACTGCGCCACTTAGTGCAAAAAATTTCTTGTTTGCTATAGCTGTTTCAGTTGTGGCTACAATGTGGTGGGAAATCGTAAAACTAATTAAACGGAGAAAAATTTAATAATTTTAATTTAAATCTATATTTGAATAAATTAATTTATACCTTGCCCGGTATTCCTTGGGGGTTATACCGGTAATCTTCTTGAATTGCCTTGAAAAATAGTTGCTGTCAGAAAAGCCGCTCTCCAGTGCTATATCAGCAATACATAAGTTGCTGTTTTTAAGCAGTGAACAGGCATGATTAACCCTGAGGTGCAGAATACAATTAAAGGGGGTAGTTCCATAATTCTCCTTAAATATTCTGTTAAAATGCCTTACGGACATATGTGCTTCATCTGCTAACTTTTCAAGTTTTATCGGGTTAAGGTAATTATCTTCTAAAAACAATATAGCTTTTGCCAGATGTACAAATGTATCGTGCAAGAGTTTATTTTCAATAATGTATTGTCTTGATAAGTATACAACCATTTCCATAAAACGAGCGTAGATCATGGTTTGATAGCCCTGATCTTTTCTTTTGTATTCTTCGTTAATACGAGCTCCAAGTTCTGCTACATATTCCAGACTGGAAATAGAGAGTGACAGGGTATTACTGAAACTGTACTTTTTTCTGAAAAAAGGCTCCAATACAAAAAGAGCCTGGTAACCGGGAGATTTCTTTATATCATTACAGATTTCGTCGAGCCGTTCTGGTTTGTACATTATATTTATTATTTTAAAGTTATGTGGATCTTTATACCCGTGAGATAAATCCATATTAAAAACAAAAACATCACCTTTTTTTATAAAGAATTCCTCTGAATTGACAATATGAGTGGCGGTTCCGTTTAAAACTATCACAAGTTCAAAAAAATCGTGGTGGAAATGTTCAGGCATAGCATCGTCATGGAATCCATACTGAATAAAAAAGGGAAAGCTGGGGTCTTGCGTAAAATAATGAAGATACATATACTCCATTTATTTCATCTCCTTGTCTAAATAATGCTATTTTTAGACTAGAAAGTCAAGGAATATTGTATATTTTTGTTATATATTTAAATAAAAGTTAATCTGACTCTTATCAATTACAATATACACATCAAAACAAGAGTGTAATTATATCTCTGGTTCTAAAGTTCAACTGATATGCTTTTTACATTATTAATAGAAAAGGGGGTGGATATTATTTCTTCAGGCATATTGGTAGAAGTAGATAATATTATAGGAGGAAAAGTATGAAACAAAAAAAATTACTTGCTTTATTTTTATGTGTTGCAATAATATGTACATCATTGATTACATCAATGATTGCTATCAATGCAAGTGCTCCTCAGGGCTGGAGGAACCTTCAGGATTTTTATGTATTTAAGGATAAAATAAGCGGATGGTCAGGGAGCGGTGCCGGAGAATTGGAAACAGTAAACGGAAACTTACCGATTGATACCCAAGTCACATACCAAAGTTTACCTTCTTTACGATTGAATCTTCAAACACAGCTTAACTCGTATTGGATGTCAGTAATACTTACATTAGCGGAATGGAACTGTCATGATGTATCCCAGTATGTTCCGAATGGATATTTGGAATTTAATGTAAAGGGTGAAAAAGGAGGGGAGCAGTTTGTAATCGGTGCAGTTGACCATGTAAGCGAGCGTGTATCGGGTGTTGAGCAGAAAATTACAAAGCCCATAACCGATTACTGTACGGTTACAACTGAGTGGCAACATGTGAAAATACCCTTAAAAGATATTTTAGACCCATCACTGGGTATGGATCCATACAATGCAAAGGCAATTGTACTTGATAAAGTAACTCTTGATCCCTTCTGCGTCTGGATTAATCAACTGAAGTTGACTTCTCCAGATAAAGAAAAGGCATATCCGGCCATTAAGTTGAACCAGGTAGGGTTCCGTGAAACTGCAGAAAAATATGCCTATGTTTCAGGATTTGAGGATGAGCTAACGGCCACTACTGGTACTCAATTTCAGGTAAAAAGAGTTTCTGACGATTCCGTTGCTTATAGTGGTCAGTTGGCTCTTGTGAAGGATTATGATCAGGATTCGGGTGAAAGAGTGTTTAAAGCTGTGTTTACAGACCTTAATCAACCGGGCGAATATTATATTACAGTTAATACATCAGGTATAGAAAAATCACCTAAGTTTAAGATTGGAAATGATGTTTACAAATCTCTTTTGACGGATGTAGCAAGATATTTTTATTATCAGCGTTCAGGAGTAGACCTTACGGCTACATACTGTCCCGATTATCCAAGAAAAGACAGAACACCTCAGGATACGACTGCTGTCTTTGACTCCAACTACGGAAAGACAAGGGATGTATCTAAAGGATGGTTTGATGCAGGTGATCTTGGAAAGTATGTAAGTACTGGAGCTGGGACTTTAATAAATCTTTTTTGGGCTTACGATATGTTCCCGGAGCTATATCAGGATAATCAGTTTAATATTCCTGAAAGCGGAAATGGTGTACCGGATATACTTGATGAGTCAAAATGGGAACTTGAATGGATTCTAAAAATGCAGGATACTGCAAGCGGCGGTTTTTATGCAAGGGTTCAATCAGATGATGATGGCAATATAACAAAAAGGATTATAAAGGATAAAGAGGGTGACACCACAAATATAAGACCGACAGAAGATACTGCATGTGCAGCTGCTGCCTTAGCTCACGCTTCCATTATATATTCAAACTATGATCCAGCGTTTGCACTTACCTGTCTGAATGCAGCAAAGAGTGCGTGGTCGTATCTTGAACAAAATCCCAACAATATTAAATCTCCAAACGGACCTTATAATTCTGACAATGATATAAGCAGCAGACTTTTAGCAGCAGCAGCCTTGTATAGGGCTACTGGTGAAGCAAAGTATGACAATTACTTTGTGGCAAACTATTCCAAGGGAAAAGATGCTTATGAGAATGCATCAGGAGATTGGGTAGGTAACTGGAATTTTGCATTTTTCGCTTATATGAAAGCAGCAAACCGAAACATTGATGCTGAAAAGTGGTTCAATAACGAGTTTGGAATTTGGGTGAACAACAAAATCGAACGTTACAAAAGCAGTGCCTGGGGTAACGCAATTACAAACGCAAACTATTACTGGGGCAGTAACAACCAAATAATGGGTATGTGCATGGAAGCACTGATTGGTTCCAGACTTCTGGGAACAAATACCGATACAATTAACAATATGGCACTTTCTTCATTAAATTGGATACTTGGAGCAAATCCTTTAAGAAAGAGCTTTGTGTCGGGTTACGGTGACGATTGCATAAAAACCATATTCTCTACTTTTAATAGTGATGGAAAAGCAGGTATAGCCAAGGGTTTTATGCCGCTAGGACCTAACAGGTATCAAGGTATTGGTCTTTCGAACTTTCCGGCAAAATGCTATTTGGACAGTGCAGATGAATGGACCACAAATGAACACGCTATTGGTTCCACTTCCACTCTCGAGTTTATTACCGCATTTGCCAACAGTAACTTTCAAGGTGAGATTCCAATAAAAGTTGGAGATGTAAATTGTGACGGCGAAATTAATTCTATCGACTTGGCTTTGCTGAAAAAAATTATACTTAACGGGGAGATTCTTACAGGTAATGCTCTAAAAGCGGCAGACATGAACGGAGATGGCGAGGTCAATTCCATAGATTTTGCTCAACTGAAGATGTTGTTGTTAAAGGCAGAAATATAAATAGATATCAATAAAATACAATTCTCGTTATCGGAAAATCATGAATAACAGAGCTTTAAGCCCTTCATTTTATGAGGCTGATACGGGAATTGTATTTTATTATGCGTAAAAAATGCTGCCAGATTGATAATAGACGGAGAAAGAATATGAGCAAATGGGATAGGCGTGTATGCAGAATCTTTTGAGTAACTTTAGCAGTAAGGGTAAACAGTTACTCTACTGGCAATATTCGTGCATTGAGAACTGAATATTATTACTGTAGAATGATTTTTGTAAACAACATTGCACTCTTCAATATAACATTTCTACGTGGAGGTTTATACATGAAAAAACTTAAATTAAGTGTTCTACTAGTAGTTGTAGCTGTTGCGATTGCTGCTGTCGGTTCTGCCGCTTTATCCAGTGTGTCCTTTGACCGTAGTGTTAAAGCAGGAAAGATTCTTGTGGATACAGATGATAATGTAGCAATACAAATCACAAATATATCTAAATATCAAGGACTAGTTAAAGCAGATAGTAAAGGTAAGGTTTCTATAAACATAAACGAAGCCATTAATAGCAATTCAAACACAAACAGTGGTTTTAACACAGATGCTATTTTTACCATAGGTTCAACTTCTAGCGGCGTAATAAAGATTAAAAATAATTCAGATGCTCCTGTAAGTGTATCAATTATTAACGAATCGGGTAATAATAATGCTATAGCTCTCACTCCTGTAAATAATGGCAATAATACCATTAATGTTGGCGGTTCCGGTGATTTTTACTTTACAATCAATACTACCGGATTGGAACCTTCTAAGACATTAAATGGTGTATTGCATGTAGAAGCAAAGTAAGGGCAATTTACGCCGAAAGAAATATAAAGCCTTGTTTATTAAATAATATGGGCTATCTGGTATAAAAAAAATGAAAAAACTATTCTATGGAGCACTTATTGGTTTTGCTATTGTAATCGCCATTGTAATTGGCGTCAATGGTAAAACCAAGGGTGCTCATATTTTGACATATGTTTATTCTAATAGTATGGTACCATTAATTAATGTGAACGATGCTTTCCTTGTCTGGCCTGAAAAAAATCCCAAAGTTGGAGATATTATTACTTATCGACCAATGGTACTGAAAGCACCATATATAACTCATAGAATCATTGCTGTGGGAGAAGAAGGTTATATTACAAAAGGTGATAATTCTCCCTACAAGGATCAGGACAGTGGAGAACCGGAGGTTACCGGAGACAGGATTTCCGGAAAAGTTCTGACTATAAATGGGCAGCCTCTTATTATTCCGGGTATTGGTAAAGCATCGGCATATTTAAATTCTTATTTGGGAAATTATTCAAAGTATCTGTCGTGGATATTCTTAACACTGGGAATATTGTCTTTTTCTCTGGGAAAGGGGCGAGTAAGAAAACGCAAGTCTCGAAACAGGTGGAGACTCAGGCATTTGTATCGTGTCATTATAATCCTATCAGCCATATCTGTCATTTTAAGCATATATATTGGCTCAAGAGTAACAGAGATAAAATATCTGGTCAGCGAATACCCGGGAACTTTGGGCGACCAAATTCAATTGAATAAATCAGATCAGCTTATGATGAAGATTAAAAATGACGCTGTTATTCCTGTGTGGACTATTATTTCATGTATACAGCCTTTGAGTGTTCATGAAGCACCGGAATATCTTTGGATACGTTCAGAAGGTAAAGTTATACTTGATGTTGCACCACAAAAGAAGATTGGTATGTATCGGGGGTATGTTCAGACATACAACTATCCTATGTTATTACCCAGAACATTGATTTTGGTGCTGCACAGGGCAAGTCCTGTTTTTGCTATGCTGGCAGTTGGTTTTACCATGGCATTTTTGGTGTGGGTTTTTCTGAAACTTCTGAAGCAGGTTCATGGCTTTGAGGCTTGGATACCTTTAAAAACTATAAAGGATAAGCTTTTTCAGCGCCGTATTAAACGTTCAAGAGCAAAGCTATTAGGGAAAGGGAAAAGGAGAGTAAAATAAGATGAGAACAAAAAGAAAAACTTACCTCCTATTTTTTATATTAAGTTTAATATTTGCTGTAGTTTCCATGCCTTACAGTGGTGCTCTCAGCACAGGTAAGCTGGAGAGAACTGCCTCTGCGAAAATAGTCAGTGATGATAAAGGAATATTGAAAGTGGATGGCTTTCAAAATAAACTCTATAATATGAATAATAAGTATGCAAACTTTGGCACAATAACAAATAATACAATGCAGATTGTGAAATTAACTGTTATAGTATGTCCTGAAATAAGCTGGATGAATGCCCTAAGTACTTTCAGGGTGAAAATTGGAAATGAGGAAGGGGAATTCAGTTATCTCTTCAGTTCACCTAAGAAGATTGTAATAACCTTAAACCCCGGACAGACAGTAAATGCAGCTGCCTCTTTGGTAAACAATGTCACAAGTTTGAGAACGTCATTTCAATTTACAGCTACTAATACAGATGGCTCATACTCTGCACAGTTAACGGATAAAATCAATACTCCGCGTAATATAGTCTGTTACTAATTTGATGCCGGTTTCTGAGTGCTTAATTATCCTTTTGAGTATATTACATCATTCAGAAATAGATTATATGCAGAAAGTGCAGGTAATTCTTTGATGGAAAGTCGAAACAGACAATTACTTATTTTTATTGTCGGTATCGGACTAGTAGTTTCAGTTGCGTGGACATATATCAATTTTAAGTCCAATCCAACTGAGGTACCGATGCCGGGCGTTACTCTGTCCGTAATCCCTGAATATAAAATTGAATCGGGAACGGACTTAACAGTATGGCCAAAGGGTACCATTTTTGAACAAGGAAGAGCAGCTTACTTCTATGCAGCTAAACCAAAGATAACAACAACACCTATCATAAAAATTAATGGCATGAATGAAGGCTTAATTCATGGAACTTTTAAATCCAGAGTTTTAATACAGTCAATTGATGAAAAATCACAGATTTATTGGAGCCATAAACTTAATGAATCCCCGCTGAACGAATTTACATTATCTTCAGGAAAAGCTTTTAATCAAAATTCGGGAATGGTTCTGGATATACCTGACGCTTACAGTAAGGTTACCAAAATTGGTGAAGAGCTGCTGTTTCAAAGCGGTCTCTTTCAGTTGCTTGTAGTTTCAGATATTAAAGTAAGCGGTACCGTAAATGGTGTACCTATTGAAAAAAGTATTGTTCATACTCTTCCTATTAATTTGCAACAAACAAGCTTTACCATACCAAAATCGCAAGAAATCACCTCGAAAATTTCTTTGATAGCGGAAGGTAAGGTCCCTGCCTTGACAGAAAACCTTCTTCGAATAATACAGTTTAATATAATTCCCTTTGTCATAGACTTTATTTTGTTGTTATTGCTGGTTGCTCTTTACATTTTGAAGCAAATGGGAAAACCAAAAGCGGCGAAGGATCATACCCGTTTTAAAGAATGGATTACAGATGGCAGTGTTGAGGTAAAGGACAGACAAGACATTCAGATACTTTCTTTGGAGGGTCTTGTTGATTTGGCCATTGATTTGGATAAACGGGTAATCTATGATTCTAAAGTTAATCGTTACTATGTATTGGCAGAAGATATTGTATATATTTATGATACAGAAAAAACCAATTCAATTCTGGAGAATAAACAGCAATTGGGAAAATTACTTCTTGATAGGGAACTAATTAAGCCGGAACAGCTTGAAATTGGTCTTTATCATCAGAAAAAATTTGGAATACGTCTGGGGGAAAGCTTGCTTGCACTGGGTTATATTGATGAAACAGGACTATATAGTACCCTTGCTTCGCAAAGTGCGATTGATTATTATGAATTAAACCCTGAAAAAGAGAAAGTTGACACAAAATGGATAGATAAGCTAAGCGTCCGACAGGCAAAAGCCCTTATGGCAATTCCTTTAGGCGTAAGTTCCGATGAAAGATTGGTGATTGCCTGCAGTCAAACCTCCAGAGAAGGAATTACTGATGTCTTGCAGGAGATTTTTAACCGGAAGGTTCACATCGTAGCTTCAAGACCTTCTGCAATCTATGAGATTCTTGAAGCCATAGAGAAAAATGAGACGGAAAAGAAAAATGATGTAATTTCTGACCCTGTAGAAAAAGACCCCAATAAACGAATGGGAGAAGAAGACAGAAAACACTTTATAGATTCCTACCACCGAGGATACTTGCGTCAGGAATTATTTCTAAAGGCTCTGGGCTTTTTAGACGCCAACCTTTTAATCCAGATACCGGAGAAGGAAAATATTTTAAGCTGGATGTTGCGTAACAATATAATCAATAGAGATATGGCAAACTTAATAAAGGGTCTTTCCGCAGCCATTAAAGCTATAGAAAGAAGAGAGCGGTATGAGCATAAGTTACCTGATTTATTGGAGCTATTATATCACTCAAACTATATTACCCATAAGACAAAAGATTGGTTGACGTTGGAAGTCGCAACACAGGCTATACCCCTGCTTGACCTTATTCGTAATAATTTAATTGCCTCACAGGATACTCTGGCAGATGCGTTAATTATATTGGAAACTCTGGAAGCCCTTGTAGCATATTGAAACCAATAGAAGTAAGGGGCTGTTGAATATAGCACAACAACCCCTTGTTTTTAGTTTATAGTTACACTATTTTTCCAATTTCCAGATATGTTTGTCCCTTCGAAATGGCAGACAGGACAATGAGCCGAAAATTCCGATTACAAAAAACAGCAGAGCTGCTCCTGAGCCTTTTCCGGAGCCGAACAATGTAACCCATATACTACTTATGGGTTGCTCTGCCATAAATGGTTCAAACACTCTGTCAACAAAAATACCGCCACACAGATATCCTAAAGGGATGGTGAAAAACTGTAATGTATTCCTCACGGAATAGACACGTCCCTGCATTTCAATAGGTATCTTTGAACGGAAAAGCACATCCATATTTGCTCCCATAACAGGGATAAATATCCAACCTAATGTCGCACCTAAACACCAAACCCACGTAGACCTGCCGAAAGCAAGAATGAAATTTTCTGTACTCATGGCAAAAAGCAAGGAATTACAAATAACCCTAACCCTACTTTTTGGAGGTGGCAGAACAGAAACTAAAATACTTCCAACCAGGGTTGCTATTCCGGTTACGGTATTTACCATACCAAGGGCAACCTCTCCTCCTCCGGTGCGTGAGAGCATCATTGCAGGCAACGCAGCATTGAAGATGGAGGCAGTAAAATTGATTACCGCCAAAAACAATATCAAATCCAGAATTCCACGATTATCCTTGAGATATTGAAATCCACTTTTTGCAGACTGCAGCACCGTCTCTTTGACAGTATTGCTATGTTCAATTACTTTAGGGATTTTGATAAAGCATAACAGCGCAACAAATGCCGTGAAATATGTAATCAAATCAAATAGGATTACGAACTTAATGCTTGTAAAAGAAAGCAATGCCGTTGCAATTACAGGTGTAAGTATTGTAACCAGCGAATTGGAGAAGGAGCGCATACCACTGACCTTCTGATAGTGCTTTTTAGGAGTCAACAAGCTGACGGTGACTTCTGATGCCGGTTGTTGTACTGTGTTCATCAATCCATTCAATGTGTTAATCAAATACAGGTGCCAAATCTGAAGTTTACCCGTTGTCAAAAGAAGCAGTACCGAAACGGTACAAAATGCCGCAAAGCTGTCGCTAATAAGCATGGTGGTCTTCTTGTTCCAGCGGTCGCTAAGTGCTCCTGCGAATATACTTAACAGAACATAAGGTGCATAAGAACAAATAGCCAGTAACGAAGTGGTAAGGGCAGACCCTTGCTGCTGATAAGACCAAATCACCAGTGCAAAGTTAGTCATTGCACTACCAAGTGTCGAAAATGACTGCGTAATCCATAACAAAAGGAAAGTATGAAGTTCCCTGATGTTAGCTTTTATTTTTTTAATCATGACTTTGCTCCTCTTTCAAATAGAATTTTTACAATTTATTGAAAGTGCAAAGCCGAACGGACGAATTCAATCCGCTCCGTGCTGTTTCGTCCGGTTCAGTCCTTGCACGGAGCAGTAACAATACAGAATTTCATTTTTATAGTCTCCTTTATCCATTTAACATATTTTAACACAAATGAATTAGTAAAACCATAAATATCAGGTTTAATCAACAAATCATAACAATATTTCTCAAAAGTATATCAATATAAAATATTTATAAATTATTTTAATAAATAAGTTACAAAATCAGTTGTATTTTATGTGTATATAAGGGATGGCATGGAATATAAAATTTTTAATTCGTGATTCAATTAATCTTGAATTTCATAATACTATATGGTATTCTGGCATCATCAGATAATAAAAGTTACATATAATTTTTATTGTCTATCTTATATTTTGGGGCTGTTAAGAAGGCATGGCTGGTGCTGTTAAATCTTGATTGAAGGAGATTATATATGGACAATTTTACGTATTTAAGGCAAGTGGAAAAATGGGGGTTGCAGGAAGTAATATGTAAAGGACACTCTACCGGGAATCCTTTTGTTGATTTCAAAATTAAAGGCATATTTAAAAGTAAAAACCAAACTGTCGAAGTAGATGGATTTTACGATGGAAACGGCATTTATAAAGTTCGGTTTATGCCTTCCTTTGAAGAAGAATATACTTTTGAGATTACAGGAAATTTCTCAAATGAACAATACAGTGGCAGTTTTACCGTACTGCCTTCTGTGGAGGACAATCATGGTCCGGTTCGGACTGCAAACACATATCATTTTGCATACGAGGACGGGACTCCGTATTACCCGGTGGGGACTACCTGCTATGTATGGGCTTTACAGCCTCAGGAAGTACAGGAAGAAACTCTGAATACATTGAGGGACACTGCTTTTAATAAAATTAGATTTTGTATATTTCCTAAGCACTACGATTACAACTTCAAAGAACCTATTTCTTATCCATATGTTGGAACGCCCTGTGACAGTTCAAATATTACCAAGGAGAATTTTTCAAAATATTATTCTTCTTTTGAAGGAAACGATTGGGACTATACCAGGTTTAACCCTGAACATTTCCGTCATTTGGAAGAATGCATACAGAAATTATGCGAGTTATCTATAGAAGCGGATTTAATTCTTATGCACCCTTACGACAGATGGGGCTTCAGTTCTATGAGTGCTGAAAACGACGAACTATATTTAAGATATGTTGTAGCAAGGTTTGCTGCGTATCGTAATGTATGGTGGTCTTTGGCTAATGAATATGATCTTATGCCTCAAAAATCTATTCAGGATTGGGAAAGGTTTGCCGAAATTGTTTGTCAGTGCGATCCATATTCACACTTGCGCTCAATTCATAACTGCATACCATTTTATAACTATTCGCAGCCTTGGATTACACACTGCTGTATACAGAGACAGGATTTATATAAATCAGCAGAGCTTGTAGCGGAGTGGAGAGAGCAGTATAAAAAACCAATTGTATTAGATGAAATTGCTTATGAAGGAAATATTCAGCACGGTTGGGGCAATATCAGCGGAAAAGAGCTTGTACGCAGATTTTGGGAGGCGACTTGCCGGGGAGGATACGCCGGACATGGCGAAACTTTTATGAACACCAATGATGTTATCTGGTGGTCACACGGCGGTAAGCTGCATGGGGAGAGCGCTGAGCGTCTGAAATTCTTGTATTCTGTATTAAAAGAAACCCCGGGTGTAGGGTTGAAGCCTCTTGCGTCTTCCTGGGATGAAGTAGTGGCTACAACACAAAGCCCCATTTCTCCTATGAGTATTGAAAACAATTATTATATATATTACTATAGTTTTATGAGACCTTCATTCAGGGACTTTTATTTTGACGATAAAAGCAAATTTGTTGCTGAGGTTATCGACACTTGGGAGATGACTATTGAAGAAAAAGGGACCTTTAGCGGAAAATTCAGAATTGATCTGCCGGGGAAAGAATACATGGCCATACGAATCCGCAAAATTAAGGAAACTTAGATATATTATGTTAATAAGAAATGAGGCTTTTTATTGAAAACAGGAATCAAGCAAATCAGTAAAATAACGGGTTTTTCCCCTGCTACCATATCAAATGCTCTAAATCGAAAAAAAGGAGTCAGCTGGGAAACTTCTGACAGAATATTCCGTGTTGCAAGGGAAATAGGGTATCTGGATAATAATAATATCAGTAAAATTAAATTGGTTATCTATAAGGAGAATGGACTAATTATAGATGACACACCATTTTTTACGTTACTGATTAACGGCATTGAGCAGGAATGCAGCTCTTCGGGATATGAAATGATGATAAGCAATCTGGATGCGAGAAGTCCCGGATATTTGGAGCAGGCAAAACAGATGATCAATGAACCGGATACAGCCATTATACTTCTGGGCACAGAATTGTCACCGGAAGGGCTCAAGGTATTTAAGAATGCTAAGTGTCCGTTTCTTTTATTGGATTATTGGAGTTTAGATATGGATTTTAGCGGGGTTATTATCAATAACTCTGATTCTGTCAGAATGGCTATAAATTATTTATATGGTAAAGGTCATACAAAGATAGGACACCTTGGCGGAAAATTTAAAATATTAGGTTTTCGCCAAAGAGAAATGGGATATTATTCTGAGATGAGAGACATCGGTTTAGAGGTTAATCCCAAATATACTATTGATCTTAGTACTACCATGAATGGAGCCTATGCAGATATGCTTGATTACTTAAAGAATAAGCCTGACCTGCCCACTGCTTTTTTTGCGGACAACGATATGATTGCGTTGGGTGCCATTAGAGCTTTGCAGGAAATGGGATATAGGATTCCTGAGGATGTTTCCGTGATTGGATTTGATGATTTGCCCTTTTGCGAGATATCTTTCCCAAGGCTAACCAGCTTACGGGTTCCAAAGCAGGAAATGGGACGTCTGGCAGTGAGAAGAATCATAGATATGATGGAAAGCGAAGATATGATACATACCAAGATACAGGTATGTACAGAATTTATTGAAAGAGACAGTGTAAGGGATTTGACAGCAGCAAGTAAAAAATAGTGTTTTTACAACGCCAAAACTGAATATAGAGTGTTGAAAAAAGTGCGTTTTCATGCCATGAAAGCGCACTTTTTTTGTGTTTTGTGTGAAATATAAAGTTTTTATATAAATATTTTATATAAAAATACTAAATAATTTAGTAAAATGTATTGAACGTTTTAATTAAAGATACTATAATTAAGTCATCAGCATTATGTCAAGTCATATTTTCTAAGCCCGAAATTGTTTTCCATACAACTTAAAACCAATCGCAAAAATTTTTTAGGTGAAAACACACTGTAAATACTGAAATATAGGAGGCTTTACAATGAATAACGGATTTAAAATTGGGTTTGCTCCAACGAGGAGATTTGTATTCAGTAAGGAAGATGCTTTTAAATTTAAGAACCTGACCAGAGATAAAATTAAAGATTACGGAATTGAAATTGTGGATTTAGAGGGAATTAACGAGGAAGGATTGCTTTACGATAATGATGGGGATGCAGATAAAATCATTAAGCGGTTTAAAGCTGAAGATGTAGATGCGGTATTTTTCCCCCATTGTAATTTCGGGACAGAAGATACAGTCTCACGTGTGGCAAAAGCAGTTGGTAAACCGGTTCTGCTTTGGGGGCCAAGGGACGAAGCTCCATTGGAAGATGGTTTCCGTCTTCGTGATACCCAGTGCGGACTTTTTGCCACGGGAAAAGTATTGAGGAGATTTAATGTACCCTATACATACATCGTAAACAGTACCTTGGATAGTACTGTTTTTGATAGAGGTCTGACAAATTTCATTTCTGCTGCCAATGTTGTAAAAGCTTTTCGAAAACTCAGGGTTTTGCAAATTGACACAAGACCTTCAGGTTTCTGGACCATGATTTGCAACGAAGGAGAATTGCTTGAAAGATTCGGAATTGAGGTTTATCCAATAACACTTATAGATATACAGAATGCCACAATAGCTATAGAAAAGGAAAACGGCTCCGAACTCAGAAATGTTGTGGAATTTATTCAATCTAAGCTTGATTGTAGTGAGGTAGATGAAATTGCCATTAAAAAGGTAGCTGCCTTAAAAATTGCTATGCTCAATTTTGTAAAAGACCATGGCTGCTCCGCAGTTGCCATCCAATGTTGGAATGCAATGCAGGATGCTATGGGAATTATGCCATGTCTTGCTAATTCACTCCTCACAGATGAGGGAATTCCTGTAGCTTGTGAGACAGATATTCACGGAGCAATTACTTCAGTTATGGCACAAGCTGCAGCAATGGGCAGAAAAGCACCCTTCTTTGCAGATTTAACAGTTCGCAGTACACAGAATGAGAATGGAGAACTTCTGTTCCACTGCGGGAATTTCCCTGTATCCTTGGTAGCAGACGGCTGTCGTCCTAAATTCCGTAAGCACTTCCTGTTTGATTCCCATGCACCGGGAACACAGGAGAGTGAGATTCAAGGAGGAGATGTTTCTATTGCCAGATTTGACGGGGATCACAGCGATTATTCTCTGTTTCTTGGAAAAGCAAAAGGAATTAAAGGACCTTTTAGCAGAGGGTCTTATCTATGGGTAGAGGTAAATGACTGGCCATTATGGGAAGAAAAACTTGTCAAAGGGCCATATGTTCACCATTGCACCGGAATACATGCAGATGTAATACCTGCTTTATATGAAGCTTGTAACTATATACCGGGGCTGAAACCAGATCCTGTTGATCCAACTGAGGCACAGATACAGTCGTGGCTTAGAGGTAAGTAAAATTAGAATTTTGGAGTTGATTATATGGTTGATATAAATTTTTTAGAAAAAAAGGCTACTAAAATCAGAATGGATTTATTAACAATGATTTATGAAGGGAAAACCGGACATACCGGAGGGGCACTTTCCTGTACGGATATATTGACTACTTTATATTACGGAGTCATGAATGTTGATCCTGCCAATCTAAACTGGGAGAATCGTGACAGGTTTATTCTGAGCAAGGGTCATTCGGTAGAGGGGTATTATTGCATACTGGGAGATAAAGGTTTCTTTCCCAAAGAAGAGCTGAAAACCTTTTCACAGTTCGGCTCTAAATTTATAGGACACCCCAATAATAAGGTTCCGGGTGTTGAAATGAATACAGGTGCATTAGGGCATGGGCTTTCTATTTCTGTAGGTATGGCCCTTGCTGCAAAAATGGACGGGAGAAGCTACAGGGTATTCACACTAATGGGGGATGGAGAGCAAGCGGAAGGGTCTGTTTGGGAAGCGGCCATGTCAGCTGCACATTACAAGCTTGATAATTTGACCGCCATTGTTGACCGAAACAAACTTCAGATTTCCGGGTCTACTGAAGAAGTTATGTCTTTGGACTCTCTGGAGGATAAATGGAGGAGCTTCGGCTGGGAAGTTATTCAGGTGGACGGACACGACTATAAGCAACTTTTGGAGGTACTTGGAAATACTCCCAAAACCAAAGGAAAGCCTACACTTGTTATGGCGTACACAACAAAAGGAAAAGGTGTTTCATTTATGGAAAATGTAGCCAAATGGCATCACGGAGTACCCAGTCGGGAACAAATGGATATGGCATTGAGTGAATTATCTGCCAGATTGGGAGGCGATTGCGATGAATAGTATTCCAAACAGACAAGTAATATGTGATACCCTCATTGAGTTAGGAGGGAAGGACAAGGATATTGTGGTGCTGACAAGTGATTCCAGAGGTTCAGCGTCCATGACGAACTTTGCAAAGGAACTGCCGGAGCAGTTTGTGGAGGTTGGTATCGCAGAGCAGAATATTGTGGGGATAGCTGCGGGTCTGGCTGCATCAGGTAAAAAACCGTATATTGCTTCACCTGCATGTTTTTTAAGTATGAGGAGTATCGAGCAGGTAAAGGTGGATGTTGCATATTCAAAGACCAATGTTAAGCTGATTGGTATCAGCGGTGGATTAAGCTACGGAGCTCTTGGAATGTCCCATCATTCTTTGCAGGATATCGCAGTAATGAGAGCTATTCCGGGAATAAATATAATTCTTCCTGCAGATAAGCATGAGACTAAAAAAATGATAGAAGCATTGGCCAAAAATACTGAGCCAACCTACATAAGAATAGGTCGAAACCCTGTGGCAGATGTTTACTCATCAGACGAATATGGTTTTGAAATCGGCAAAGCAGTAACCATGTCAGAGGGAACTGATATTACCATAATTGCAGCAGGGGAAACAGTGAAGATAGCCATGGATGCAGCTGGTGTGTTAAAGAAAAAAGGAGTTAGTTGCAGGGTGTTAAACATGCATACCATAAAACCCTTGGATGAGGCAGAAATCATAAAGGCTGCTAAAGAAACCGGCTGTATCATTACGGTGGAAGAACATAGCATTTATGGAGGCCTTGGGGCTGCCGTATCAGAGGTAGTAACACAGAATAGTCCGGTTCCCATGAAAATTGTTGGTGTTCCCGACGAGCCGGCAATTCCCGGTAAATCCGAGGAAGTATTCAAACATTACGGTTTAACTGCTGACAATATCAGTAGTATTGCCTTAGAAATTATAAAGAAAAAATAGGGGTGCTCCTATGGAAAAAGGGTATATTCTGGCTTTGGATCAGAGTACATCGGGTTCAAAGGCCATGGTGGTCGACAAAAATGGAAATATCTTATCAAAAAGCTCTATGGAGCATAAACAATATTATCCCAATCCGGGTTGGGTTGAACACGACCCCATGGAGATATATGAAAATGTAAAAAAAGTTTTAAAAGAAGCAATGCTGATATCAAAAGTGAAAGCAGATGATATGGCAGCACTTGCCATAACAAACCAAAGAGAGACCATTCTTGTATGGGATAAAAATACAGGCTTGCCCATATATAATGCAATAGTGTGGCAATGCAGAAGAACCTCGGAAATGTGCTCCCAACTAAAAAAACAGGGTGTGGAAGAAAAGGTACGGCAAAAGACAGGACTGCTCCTTGACCCGTATTTTTCAGCAACAAAGGTAAAGTGGATATTAGACCATGTAGAAGGCGCGAGAGCGAAGGCTGAGAAGGGGCAATTACTTTTAGGAACAATAGACTCATGGCTTGTTTGGAAACTTACCCATGGAAAAGCCCATGTAACTGATTACACAAATGCCAGCCGTACACTCCTCTTCAATATAAGAACACTGCAATGGGACAGTGAACTGTTAGAAATCTTTGGCATACCCCGGTGTATGCTGCCGGAAATCAAGTCGTCCAATGATATGGTAGGTTACACCGATACAGAAGAATTGCCGGACATAGAATTACCAATATCAGGTATTATAGGCGATTCCCAAGGAGCGTTATTCGGACAGAATTGCTTTAACCCCGGAATGGTAAAGGCTACATATGGAACCGGTTCTTCTATTATGATGCATATAGGAGAACAAATAAAGGAGACCGGCAGCGGATTAGTAACGTCAGTTGCATGGGGTATCAGCGGCAGAGTGGAATATGTGTTAGAAGGGATTGTACACTGTACCGGAGATGCATTAAAATGGGTGAAAGACAATCTGATGCTGTTTAACAGCTTTGAAGAAGCAAGGGCTATGGTAAACTCCCTTGATAGCAACGAAGGCGTATATATGGTTCCTGCATTTGTAGGTTTGGGTATACCCCATTGGGATTCAGACGCCAGGGCAGCAGTTGTCGGTATGTCCAGAGGGACAAGAAAAGAGCACCTTGTCAGAGCTGCAATAGAGTCTACTGCATATCAGATAAAGGATGCTGTTGACAAAATGGAACTGGAATCCGGAATTAAAACCAAGGAATTACGTGTTGACGGAGGTCCCACAAAAGATGAGTTTCTTATGCAATTTCAGGCTGATATGCTGAACCATAAGGTCGTAAGCACTGAGATTGCAGAGTTATCTTCAATGGGTTCGGTATATCTGGCAGGCCTTGCCGTAGGGTTATGGAAGAGTAAGGAAGAAATATTGCAGCTGAGAAGTGAAGGGCAGTCTTATACCCCTGTTATGGATAAAACTACGAGAGATAGGTATTATGAAGGCTGGAAGGCTTCGGTAAGTAGAGTGTTAACAATATAAGGCGTCAAAAAGGTATCTGTACTGATAATCATTTTTCTGATTTAAGTACAGATACCTTTTTTTATAGCTCCAATTTTTATAAATACTCAAATTTAAAATTATTGGTAATTTTAGCATTTATTGTTGAAAAATACACCCCAAAAGTATACAATTATGGTAAAAATAATAGTTATTGGCTTTTGCTGGCGCAATAACAACGCATGTATTTGCTAATAATGTCAATAAATAAAATATCTAATACAATTCGGAATAATAATTTAATAAGATATTTATTTATGAATGAATAAAATAAAAAAATAAAGCTGGTGCTTGTAAACGGGTACCTTTGAAAAAAGGATGGTTACAAACGTGACAAATCATCTGATATAGGGGGTTCTATGTCAAATTTTGCTACAAATATTTCTTCATGGCTATTTTGGACGTTTTAGTGAATGGAAAGGAATGATAAGAAAAAATGGGGTTTAAGGTAAATGGTGATACAACATTCTTTCAGGGGCTTTCAAAGGAGGATAGAAAATTATTATCAAATTATAATAACACACATGTTGATTACCACAGTTGGAAGATGATGTATCAATTATTTGAGGAACAGGTAATAAAAACACCCGATAATATTGCTTTGGTATATAGAAGAAAAACTATGACTTATAATGAGCTGAACCGGCAATCAAATGCCTTGGCAAGAAGTTTGGAAGCGCATAATGTTAAAACGGGAGATACTGTAGGTATTATCTGTGACAGGTCTTTTGAAATGATAGTTGGAATGTTGGCCACTTTAAAATCTGGAGGAGCTTATGTACCAATTGACCCTAGTTATCCGGAATATCGAATAAAACATATAATAGAGAATTCCGGCTTATCAGTAGTGGTGGTTGGACAGGATAATGAAATAGATTTTCAAAATGTTATAAGAATTGACCAAAAGGAATTAAGCAAATATAACACCAATAATTTAGCTTTGGAGGGAGACTCCAAAAGTTTAGCATATATTATCTATACTTCGGGTTCAACGGGGTTGCCAAAAGGGGTAATGATTGAGCATCATTCTGCCGTAAATCTCATTACAAGCATTAATAATAAATTTTATGTAACAGAAAAGGATACCTTACTATTTATCACATCCATGTGCTTCGACTTGTCCGTGTACGATATATTTGGAATTCTTGCAGCCGGAGGTAAGGTTGTAATTGCGGAGAAAGAGCAGGTACAGGACCCTAAGGAGTTGAAAAAACTTCTGAAAGAAGAAAAAATAACTTTCTGGGATTCTGTTCCATCAACAATGAATCATTTGGTAAATGAGCTTGAATTAAGCGGAGAAAGCTGTGAATATCCCCATCTCAGACTTGTTTTTATGAGTGGAGACTGGATACCTGTTTCGCTTCCTGCCAGAATGACATCTTACTTTCCGAATACCAAAATCGTTAGCTTAGGCGGTGCTACCGAGGGAACAGTATGGTCTATTTACTATGTCATTAATCCCTCTCAAAACTATAGTCATAGCATACCATATGGGAAACCCTTGGATAATAATCAGTTCTATATTCTGGATAATGATAGAAAGCCGGTTCCTGTCGGACAAGCGGGCGAACTATATATTGGAGGAATTGGCGTTGCCAGAGGATATATAAATGATGACTCTAAGACAAGCGACTCCTTTATAGAAGATATTGTTTTCGGTGTCAATGGAGATAAGCTATATAAAACCGGTGATAAGGGACGAATGATGCCGGATGGCAATATTGAATTTTCAGGAAGAATAGATTATCAGGTTAAGATAAGAGGTTATCGAATTGAACTTGGAGAAATTGAAAATCAAATCTTGCAAAATCAATTAATAAAAGAAGCAGTTGTTATAGATAAAACTGATAATCAAGGACTAAAATATCTTAATCTTTATTATACGGCAAAACAGCAAATTTCAGGTGGTGAGATAAAAGAATACCTATTGAAAAAGCTGCCTGAATATATGATACCTTCCTGTTTTATACAATTGGAGACAATGCCCATTACATTAAACGGTAAAATTGACAGAAAAGCTCTGGTGAAAATCGAGGGTGGTATAAATAATACCCAAGAAGATTTAGCCTTGTCAAGTGAAACGGAAATAAAATTAGCCGATATTTGGATGGAACTGCTGGACAAGCAAAGGATAGGAGCTGCCAGCAATTTTTTTGAATTAGGGGGACATTCTTTAAAAGCAACAGTATTAGTTCACTTCATTCAAAGAGAATTTCAATGTGATATATCCATTCGTCACATTTTTGAAGCTCCAACATTAAGAGAAATGGCTCAACTCATTGATAATGCGGATAATTGCCGGCAATTATCAATAACTCCTATAGAGGAAAGTGATTATTACATAGCTTCTTCTGCACAAAAAAGATTGTATTCTATTTGGACTCGCCAACAGTCAGAAACGAATTATAATGTACCCTTTTTGATGATTACAGAAGGAAAGATTAATAAAGAAAAATTGGAATATGCCTTCCAACAAATGGTGAATCGCCATGAGGCATTAAGAACTTCATTTCACATGACTGATGGAGAACTGTTTCAGAGAGTCCATCAGAACATAAAGTTTTCACTGGAGTATTTTGAAATACAAGAACCCTTTGATGAAGCCTTGAAGGCAGAAGAATTTGTAAAGCCCTTTGATTTAAACACAGCACCACTGATTCGAGGAAGATTAATTTATTCGGGGAGCAGATATTTTCTATTGCTTGACAGCCATCACATTATTACGGATGGTACCTCCATGGATATTCTATTTAAAGAAATCATGAAATTATATGCTAATGAAGAGCTTGAACCAATTACAGTGCAATATAAAGACTATGCTGCGTGGCAGAATAGGGTATGGATGCAGGATAATATAGTAAATCAAAAAAAATATTGGATGGAAAATTTAAAGAGTGAACTTCCTGTTTTAAATCTGCCTTATGATTATGAAAGGCCTTTGTACCAAAGCTATGAAGGAAATCATGTAGTTACTTACATTAGTGAAGCTATAACAAGTAAATTAAACCAAGTGGCGAGAAAGACGGATTCAACCTTATATGTGGTTTTATTATCTGCCTATAAAGCTTTATTGTACAAATACACTAATGACGAAGACATTATTGTTGGAACGGTCTTTGCAGGAAGAAACCAACCTGATTTACAGAAGATCGTTGGTATGTTTGTAAACACAGTACCTATCAGAAGCTATCCTATGGGTGATAAATCTTTTACAGCTTACATAAAGGAAGTAAAAGAGGTATTTTTAAATGCATACGAAAATCAGAGCTACCAATTTGATGATATAATAAAGGATTTGAACATAAGACGTGATATGGGCAGAAATCCTGTCTTTGACACAATGTTTGATTTTCAGAATACAGGGATTACAGCTTTGGAAGTTGACAATACAAAGTTTATTAATTCAGATAATATTCCCGATATTGCCAAATTCGACATTACAATCAGTGTACAGGAAACAGACGGGTGTCTGAAAGTGAAATTAGTGTACTGTAGCAAATTATTCAAAAGAGAAACAATTGAAAGAATGGCTGAGCATTTGAAAAATCTTTTGCATTCAGTAGCCGTAAATTCTGATATTTCACTTAAAAGCATTAATATTTTGACAAGTGAAGAAATGAACAAAATATTATATGAATTTAATAATACTGCTGAGTGTTTTGAAAAAAATCAAACAATTAAAGAATTGTTTGAAATGCAGGCAGAAAGAACGCCGGATAAAGCAGCCGTAGTATATTGCGGTGTAACAATGACATACTCGGAGCTGAATCAAAAATCCAACCAATTGGCAAAGTACTTGAGTAGTAAGTTTAATAAAGTAAATCCCATTATTGCTATTATGGCAGAACCATCTTTTGATATGATAATTGGAATACTTGGGATAATTAAATCAGGAGCAGCATATCTGCCAATTGACCCTCAATATCCTCATCAGAGAATTAAGTTTATTCTGGATGATAGCAAAGCGCAGATATTATTGACCCACAAAAGATTAGTAAAAGGACTGGAATACAAGGGTGAACTTTATTCTCTGGAAAGCAATGACTGGCATAGTTTATCTGACGATAATCTGCCTGCAAATTGCAAACAGAATGATTTAGCTTATGTTATTTATACCTCGGGTTCCACAGGAAAGCCTAAAGGAGTAATGGTTGAGCATAAGTCTTTGGTGAACCTGTGTTATTGGCATAATAAGAACTTTAATGTAACTGATAAGGATAATAGCACAAAATATGCGGGCTTTGGTTTTGATGCATCTGTATGGGAAATTTTCCCATATTTTATTAAGGGTGCAACTCTACACATATTAAAAGATGAGCTAAAGCTGGATATTGAGAGTCTCAATGAATACTTTGAAGAAAACAATATAACCATCAGCTTTTTGCCTACTCAACTATGTGAGCAATTTATGAAGTTTAAAAATAAGTCCCTTCGATATCTTTTGACCGGAGGAGATAAATTAAAGGAATTCAGAGTAAACGGAAACTATAAATTAATAAATAATTATGGCCCCACAGAAAATACAGTGGTTACAACTTCATATGAAGTAAATGAATTATCTGCGAATATACCTATTGGAAAGCCTATAACAAATACACAGGTTTATATTCTGGACAAAGATAATAATGTAGTACCAATTGGCGTACAGGGCGAAATATGCATATCAGGAGAAAGTCTGGCAAAAGGGTACTTGAACCGTGAAGGTCTTACAAAAGCTAAGTTCGTTCCAAATCCGGTAATTGCGGGACAAAAGATGTATCGAACAGGAGATTTGGGAAAATGGACTTTGGATGGAGCAATATTATTCTTAGGCAGAATTGATAAACAGGTTAAAATTAGGGGATACCGTATTGAATTAGGCGAGATTGAAACGCATATTTCTCAAATTGACGGAATAAAAGAAGCAGTTGTTATAGACAAAGAAGACAAGGAAGGTAATAAATATCTGCTTGCATTCTATACTGCCCGTATGGATATACCAAAAGAAGAAATAAGGGATATCCTCGGGAATAGCTTACCGGCTTATATGATACCCCTTGACTTTATTTGTCTGCCGGAAATTTTAATAAATGCAAATGGGAAGGTAGACCGCCTTGCATTGTCACAATATGAATCGGAATTTTATGATAATGCTGATTATGCAGAGCCAAGGGATGAACAGGAAAGAATATTAGTAAATGTATGGCAAGAAGTTCTGGGTGTAGATAAAGTCGGAATAGAAGATGATTTCTTCTGCATAGGAGGAGACTCAATCAAAGCAATACAGATTATTTCAAGAATACAAAAATATGGACTTAAACTAGAAGTAAAAGATTTGTTGCAAAAAACCAAAATCCGAAAACTAAGGGGTTGTATAAAAGTAAATGAGAAAGAAAATTTATCTCAGGATATTATTACAGGAGAAGTCAATATAACGCCTATTCAAAAGTGGTTCGTTGAACAGAAATTTACAGAACCGCAGCATTTTAATCAGAGCGTTACGTTGTTTTGCAAGGAGCGTCTTGAAGAAAATATATTACATGACTTATTTAAAAAGCTACTGGAACATCACGATGCACTGAGAATGTGCTATACAGTTGAGGGGAACCAAGTAAAACAATATATCCGGGATTTGAATGAAGGAGAATTATATTCTCTGAAGGTCTGTAATATAGTTGGTGCAGAAGATGACAACAAAGCAATGGATATAGAGAGTAAGCATATTCAGAGTGGGATGGATTTAGGGCAAGGGCCTCTTGTTCGCTTGATTTTGTTTAAAGCAAGTGTCGGGGACTACCTTTTTATTGCTATACATCATCTGGTTATTGATGGTGTCTCTTGGAGAATATTATTTGAAGATATTTCAAGGGGTTATTTGCAGGGATTAAGCAAGCAGAAAATATCTTTTGACAACAAAACAAATTCATATAAAGCATGGGCAAAAAAATTAAAGGAATACGCCAAAACAAAAGAAGTATTGGCTCAAAGAGAATATTGGGAGGAAATTGTAAAAAACCAAAAACCTCTTACCACGGATTTTGCTGTAAAGGACAGGAAAGTAGGAAATATATCAAATATCAGTACAGAGTTATCTGAAGCTGATACACAACAATTGGTTAAAAATTCAAACAGGGCTTTCCATACGGAAATAAACGACCTTTTGTTAGTAGCCCTTGGTTTGGCCATAAAAGAGTGGCAAGGAATAAATTCCATTGTAATTAATATGGAGGGACATGGACGGGAGGAGGCAGTAAAGAATATAGATATCACCCGTACAGTGGGGTGGTTTACTTCCCAATATCCAATCCATCTTGACTTATCAAATATAGAGGACTTGTCCTATGTTATAAAAGCGGTAAAAGAATCCTTGAGACATATTCCTTTTAAGGGCTTTGGCTATCAATTATTAAGATATATGCAAAGTGAAAAAAGCAGCAATTTAGACTATGACGCTGAGATATCTTTTAATTATCTTGGTCAATTTGGTCAGGACAGAGGACAGGATGTCTTCAAAATTCAACAGTTTATGCACGCTGATTCAATGAGTATTAAAAATAAAAATATAAGTAAGCTAAGCGTAAACAGTCTTGTTATAGATGGATGTCTCAAATTCCAGATTGAGTATGACAAAAATGAATTTCTGCAGGATAACATCAATAAATTCGCCTGTATTTTAATTAACAAGCTAAAAGAAGTTATAAAGCATTGTGTTCGACAGAGAAATGAAGAGATAACACCTTACGATGTTGGAAGAGTAAAACTCAGTTTAAGGGATTTCGATATTATCTGCAAGGAATATAGCATGGATAACATTAAAAATATTTATTGTTTAACGCCCTTACAAGCAGGAATGCTGATTCATTGTCTGAAAAATGAAAAAACAAGGGATTATTTTGAACAAATCAGTATAAATATTCTCGGTAAAATTCAGAAATCCTTATTAGAAAAAAGTTTTGGGTTGTTAGTTCAAAAATATGACGTATTGAGAACCGGCATTTTTTATGACAAACTTGACACCGGCGTACAGGTTATTTTGAAAGAAAGAAATGCTGAAATTTATTATTACGATAATAAAGACAAAGCTTTAGAAGAGCAAAACAAGTTCATAGAGGATTTTATGGAGAAGGATAAGGAGCGAGGTTTTGATTTTACAAAGGACACCTTGCTTCGTCTTGGGATAATAAGAGTTTCAGAGTCAGTATATAAAGCGGTTTTCAGCTTCCATCATATCATACTGGATGGTTGGAGCTTTGAGATAATTCTCAAAGAGTGGAAGAATATTTATAATCACCTTGCCCAAAATAGCATGTTCAGCTCTGAGGAAAACATGGACTTTGGAGATTATATTGGTTGGCTTGAACAGCAAGATAAAGAGCAAGCAGAACGATATTGGATGGATTATTTGCAGGATTATGAAAACTATGTTGGAATACCTTCTCGGTCTGAAAAAAGTAATTCAGAAGTGCAGGCTTGTGAAGATTTTGTCATCATTGTGGACGAAAGTCAAACAAAGCAATTAAAAGATTTATCAAACCAATATGGATTAACGTTAAATAGTGTTTTTCAGGGAATATGGTCAATATTGCTGAGAAGCTATAACAATACTGATGATGTAGTGTTTGGTACCGTGGTATCAGGCAGACAGGCTGATATTGATGGAATAGAAGAGATGGTGGGATTATTTATAAATACTATTCCAATGAGAATAAAGGCAGGGGGAAACACGACTTTTTTGAACTATGTAAGACAGCTTCAAAAAATGTCAATTGAGTCAACCAAGTATGCGTATTATTCATTGGATGAAATACAGGGAGCATTAAAATTACAGAGAGGTTTATTTAATCATATTATTGCTTTTGAAAACTATCCTGTGGATTACTATGAAAATCCCCAAAACAATGGAATCATATACCAGAAAAATAGTATAGAAGCTGTAGAGCAAACAAGTTATGACCTGAATGTAATTGTTCAGACAGGGGATTCCTTGAAAATAAAACTTAAATATAATCCAAGCTTATATGATAAAAAGCTGCTAAGCAGGCTGGAAGGCCATATTCGGAATATAATGAAGGCTATTATCAATAATATCCATGAAAGGCTGCAGGATATTGATATTTTAACGGAAACAGAAAAGAATACATTGCTGTTTGAATTCAATGACAATGAGACTGACTATGGAAAAGAGAAAACAATTCCTGAAATATTTGAAGAATATGCTAATAAGCAGCCACAAAAAACAGCAGTTGTTTATAAAGAGCAAAGCTTGACTTATGGTGAGTTAAATGAAAGGGCAGAGGAATTGTCAAGGCATTTAATTAATCAGGGAGTAAAAGCAGGAGATATTGTAGCTATTTTATTAAACAGTTGTGTTGAAATGATAGTAAGTATCTTAGGCATACTAAAATCGGGGGCAGCATATCTGCCAATAGATTCAAAGCTGCCGTTAAGCCGTGTACACTACATGCTGGAAGACTGTGATGTCAATATTCTGGTAACGGCAAAAGAGGTTATTAATACTGAACCCTTGGGGGTAGAGTTACTTTATATTAAAGATTTAAATAAACCAGAGAATAGTATAAGAAGCATAAAAAATAATTATTCGGCAAAAAACTGTGCATACATTATGTATACTTCAGGAACAACAGGAGAAGCAAAAGGAATCAGGACAAATCATTCTAATATAATAAGAGTTGTCAAAAATACAAATTATATTGAGCTTTGCGAAAAGGACAGTGTACTTCAAACCTCGAACTATTCCTTTGACGGCTCTACCTTCAATATTTTTGGAGCATTATTAAATGGCGCAAAATTAGTTTTGATTGAAAATGTACTGGAATTAAGTGACCTTTCAACTACCATAAGAAAAGAAGAAATATCTGTATTATTTCTAACCACACTGTTATTTAACATGCTTGTTGACATTGATTTGCAAATTTTTAAAGATGTAAGAAAGATAGTTTTCGGAGGGGAAGCCGCTTCTGTAGAACATGTGAGAAAAGCCCTTGCACAATTGGGCAAAGGAAAATTAATCAATGTCTATGGGCCTACTGAAACTACTGTTTTTGCAACAGCGTATCCAATTGATGCTATTCATTCTGATATGTTGTCCATCCCTATTGGGTTCCCGATATCTAATACACAGATTTATATCTTGGATAATAACTTAAAAGTTCAGCCAATTGGAGTATCCGGTGAGTTGTATATTGGCGGTGCCGGAGTTGCCATGGGCTATTTAAACAAAGAAGAACTGACAAAAGAGAGATTTATTGAAAATCCATTTGTGATTGGAGACTTTATATACCGCTCAGGCGATATTGGCAGATGGTTGGAGAATGGAGTAATTGAATATCTGGGAAGAGCAGATGATCAAGTAAAGATACGTGGATTTCGGATTGAATTACAAGAAATTGAAACCTTACTATCCAGGTATGAGGGTATAAATGAAGCGATTGTTGTTGTTAATGAAGATAAAGCTGATAATAAATTTCTTGTAGCTTATGTCACAGGGAAACAGGGCATTACGTTATCAGAAATAAGAGGATATTTATTGCAGCAGCTCCCGACATATAAAGTACCTTCTAGAATTGTGATTTTAGATAGAATACCAATTACCTCAAATGGGAAACTGGACAAGTTCGCTTTGCCAATGCTTGAAGCAAATACAGAATTGGATTATGTAGCACCAAGAAATCAAATAGAAGAAAAATTAGTGAGTATTTACAAGAAAGTGTTGGGAGTGAGCCAATTTGGAATAAACAACAATTACTTTGAACATGGGGGAAATTCATTAAAAACAACATTGCTGGTAAATAGAATATTCAAAGAAATAAATATAAAGTTAAAAATTGAAGATTTTTTCCAAAAGCAAACTATTCAAGAAATATCTGAATTGATACATGCAGCCTTAGAGCGAAAGAAAAAAAAAGAATTGTTAATGAAAAAGTTAATCGATTTGGGAATATGACTTTGAATTTTTTGCTATAGAAAGAGGTTACCAAATGGACAAGGATTTATTAAATAGAATACAAAAGCTGACATATGAACAAAGAAAAGAATTGGAGGAAGAACTGGGATATAGTTTAGAGGAATTGGTTCAGGAAACGGACGAATTCAATCAGGAGGAGGCTGCTGAATTTACTGATATACAGGCATTGGACAAACAGGAATACTATATTGTGTCCTCAAGCCAAAAAAGAATATTTACCGTATGTCAATTGGATGGAACAGGTACGGTGTACAATATACCGTTAATTATGGAGATAGAAGGTTATTTGGATAAAAGAAGACTTCAGGATGCGTTTTGTGCGATAGTACGAAGACATGAGTCTTTGAGGACATATTTTGAAATACAGGATGATAGGGTTGTACAGAAAATAAATGAAGATTTAGTGCTAAGGGTTAATTTTGTTGAATTGCAGGCAGGAGAAAATGAGGAGAAATTTATTGATGCTGCTATCCGGCCTTTTGATTTAAGTACTGCTCCCTTAATAAGAGTAACTGTTATACAGAAGAACGAAAATCAGCACATAATTGTTATTGATGTTCATCATATTGCAGCAGATGGAATATCAGTTGATATAATGTTGTCAGATTTAAAGGAACTCTATGAGGGAAGGCCTTTGCAGCCATTAAGACTGCAATACAGGGATTATGCAATATGGCAAAATGAAAGTACTAAAAAAGGTCTTTTTAAGAAGCAGCAAGACTATTGGAAAAAAGTCTTTTCTGAACCTGTGCCTATACTTGAGCTGCCTATGGACTATAAAAGACCTCTTATTCAATCCTTTGAAGGTGACAGAATAGATTTTGTGCTTAGTCAGAAAACTACGGAGATGCTAAAGGGACTCACCGCAAAAACCGGAACTACATTATACATGCTGCTATTTTGCGTATATAACATACTAATGTATAAATATACCTCACAAGAAGACCTTGTAGTAGGTACTCCTGTTTCGGGAAGGACACACGCAGATTTACAGGATATAATAGGAATGTTTGTAAACACCATTGCAATCAGAAGCTATCCTGAAGGTAAAAAAACATTTTTACAATACTTGGAAGAAATGAAGCAGACTACTTTGAAAGCTTTTGATAACCAAGACTGCCAATTTGAATTTTTAACAGATAAATTGCCATCAAAGAGAGACATGAGCAGAAATCCCCTTTTTGATACAATGTTCGTTTTTGAAGATGTGGCAAATACTTCAATACAGCTTGGTGGGCTTGTTTTCAAGAAATACAATAAGCGGTTTAAGTTTTCAAAGTTTGACTTAACACTTATTGCATCTGAAGAAAACAATAGGCTTCATTTTCAAATAGAATATTGCGTTAAACTATTTGCCCGGGATACCATAAAAAGGCTGACGGTTCACTTGCAGGAGTTAATTACAAGTATACTTCATAATCCCCACGAGACGCTGGAAAACCTTAATATCCTCGCCAGTCAGGAGAAAAGACAATTACTTGAGGATTTTTGCAGCACTGACAGAGATTATAATAAAGAAAAAACAATACAAGAACTGTTTGAGGAGCAAGCAAAGGAAGTACCTGAGAAAATAGCAGTTTTTGATGAAGATAAGAAATTGACCTATAGTCTTATAAATACACAAGCTAATCAAGTTGCTAAAATATTAGTAAAAAAAGGGGTAACATCCGGAACTTTAGTTGCTGTTACCGGTGAACCTTCTGCAACAATGATAATTGGGATTATTGGGATTTTAAAGGCAGGAGGAGCGTATTTACCCATTTCGGACAATTATCCAAAGAGCCGTGTTGAATATATGCTGGAAGACAGCAAAACTACAATTTTGCTGTGCACCTCCAAACTGGAGTATACACCTGAATTTAATGGGGAATTTCTGATTATGGATGAAATGCTGAGGGAAACTGTTTTTGGTGAAACTTGCAGTTTGGTTGGAAGAAGTACTCCTCAAGACTTAGCATATGTTATTTATACTTCCGGCTCCACAGGTAAGCCAAAAGGAGTTATGGTAGGTCATATTGGAATAGCCAATCTGAAAAGCTACTTTGAACATGATTTGAACATTAATAAAGAGGACAACATTTTACAGTTTGCAAGTATATCTTTTGACGCATCAGTATGGGAAATCATGATGGCTCTATTAATAGGAGGCACTTTATACATTCCAAGGAAAGATACTATTAATGATTTAAGGAAGATGGAAAAATTCATCAATGACAATAACATAACTGTCGCAACATTACCGCCTGCATATGCTGTCCATTTGGAGAGTGACAACATTCATGCTTTGAAGTTACTTATTACAGCCGGGTCTGAAACAACTGATGCCATTGTAAAAAAATGGAGCAGCAAACTTCAATATATTAACGCTTATGGCCCTACTGAGACTACTGTTTGCGCAACGTATTGGAGGGCAAATGAAGCGAACACTGAGGTTATTTCAATTGGTAAACCCATACCGAATACAAAAGTATACATACTGGATAAAAAGAATCAATTGGTACCAATAGGTGTAAGAGGCCAGATATGTATCAGTGGAGATGGTTTGGCAAAAGGCTATTTGAATCAGCCGGAGCTGACGAGAATAAAATTCATTGAGCATCCGTTTCTGCCCAATGAGAAAATGTATTTGACCGGGGACGTTGGAAAATGGACGCCGGACGGATTAATTCAATTCATGGGAAGGCAGGACTATCAAGTAAAAATAAGAGGCTTTCGTATTGAATTAGGTGAAATAGAAGAACAACTTCTAAAAATTGAGCAAATAAAAGAGACTATTGTTTTAGATAAACAAGACAGTAACAACAATAAATATCTGGTTGCTTTTTATACCGGAATCAAGGAATTGGATGCAGCTTATATAAAAAGGCATTTATCAAAAGAACTTCCGGATTATATGATACCCTCTTATTTTGTTAAGACAGAGGAGATGCCTTTAACACAGCATGGAAAGGTAGACCGGAATGCTCTGTTGGAGCTGCAATTTGAGACTGGTAATGGCGAAAATACTGAGTATGCAGAGCCTAGAAATAAAGTTGAATCAAATTTATGTAAAATATGGAAGCAAATATTAAACGCAAAACAAATAGGAATAGATGATAGTTTCTTTGATTTAGGTGGTGATTCAATAAAAGCAATTCAGATTGCGTCCAGATTAAATAAGTACAAAATGAAACTTGAAATAAAGGATTTATTGAGTAATCCCACAATAAGAGAAGTAGCCTTCTATGTAAGAGAGATAGGGGCAGCAAGTATTGTGGACGAAGCTTTAGAGGGTGAAGTTGCTCTCTCACCAATTCAAGAATGGTTTTTTGAACAGAAACTTAAAAAAGAAAATCATTGGAATCAGGCGGTACTTTTATATAAATCTGAAGGTTTCTCTGAGGATATAGTAAAAAGAGTTTTTGACAAAATAATAAAGCAGCATGATGCATTAAGAATGACATATACAAGAGATAAAGATAAAGTGCGGCAGTATTTAAAAAATCCTCTAAAAGAACCACTTTATACCTACGAAGTACAAAATATTGCTCCTGAAGAAAATATCAAAGCTTTTATTGAAAAGACCGCAACCGGAATACAGAAGGAGCTTGATTTGGAAAAAGGGCCTATGGTTAAGTTGGGACTGTTTCAAACACATAAGGGTGCTTATCTATTAATCGTCATACACCACTTAGTTGTAGATGCAGTATCCTTCCGCATTATCATGGAGGACTTTGTCCACGGTTATAAGCAAATACAGGCAGGCAGGAAAGTGGAGTTGTTTGATAAGACCTGTTCTTATAGGCAATGGACTAATGCATTAAGGGATTATGTCAAAGCTAAAGAGTTACAGGGAGAAAAACAATATTGGAAGAATATAGTAGCACAATATTCTCCCTTGCCTGTAGATAATGAAGTAATTACAAGAAAAGTCTGCAATAGCAATAATATTGAAATCGTATTAGGTGAAACAGAAACAAAACAGTTTCTCAGAGAAGCGCATAAGGCATACAACACAGAAGCCAATGACCTTCTCTTGTCAGCACTGGGGCTTGCACTAAAGAAGTGGATTGGCATTAACAGCATTCTTGTCAGTATGGAAGGACATGGAAGGGAAAAGATAGGAAAGTACATAGATGTGTCAAGAACGGTGGGATGGTTTACCACGCAATACCCGTTGCTTTTGGATATGAAAAACACTTATATATCCTGCATTATTAAAAAGACAAAGGAAACCATACGCAATATACCTGACAAGGGAATAGGATATCAGATAATCAAGTATCTCGGAGAAGATACTGATTACAAAGAATTGGCATATGCAAATGAGATTTCTTTTAATTATCTGGGAGAATTCGGACAGGATATTGATAAAGAAGTAGTTGAAATATCAGATTTCGGAGTAGGTGAATGCAGCAGTACTGATAACGAAAGTTTATGGAAAATCAGTATAAATGGAAGCATAACAGGGAGCAAGTTAAAATTTCAGATTAACTATGACATGAGAGAATACAAAGAGGACAATATTTCTGAGTTTGCAAAAATCTATATGAATGAACTTTTAGCGGTTATCAGTCATTGTGTGAATAAGAAGGAAAGAGAATTGACTCCATATGATGTGGGAGCATCAAAAATAAGTCTCACTGATTTTGAAGAAATAGGGAGACAATATCCCTTAAATGAAATTCAAAGTATATATAGATTAACCCCCATGCAAGAAGGCCTGTTTTTTCATTATCTGAAAGATGAGAATCCGGCTCTATATTTTGAACAGTTGACTATGAACGTGGAAGAGCTTAACCCTGACATTATTCAAAAAAGCTTTAATTATCTCACACAGAAATATGATGTTTTTCGTACATTATTTATTTATAAGAATGTAGAAAATGCACTTCAAATTGTTTTTAAGAATATGGAAAGCAAGGTTAGCTATCAGAATATAAGCAATTACACTGAAATAGAAAAAGAAAAGTATATAGAAAAAGTCAAAAAACAAGAAATAGACCGTGGTTTTTTCATTACTAGAGAGAAGTTAGTGAGGCTTTCTATTATTAAGGTAAGGGTAAATGAATTTAAGATGATATGGAATTTTCATCATATCATTATGGACGGCTGGTGTCTGGGAATCATATTAAAAGACTTTTTTGAAGCTTATGGCAGTTTGGCTTTGGGAAAAGAGATAAAGCATACACCTGTGACTGAATACAAAAACTATATTGAGTGGATTGAGAAGCAGGATAAGGAAATTGCAATCAGATATTGGAAAAACTATCTGGAGGAGTATGCCCAACCTGCTAAACCGTTACATATGCGTAAAAAAGATAAAGGCTATGCAAAAGGAGAATATTTGTTCAGTTTGGACAAGGATACTACAACGGATTTAATAAATATAGCACAGAAAAATCAGGTGACTTTAAACTCAGTTTTTCTTTCGGTTTGGGCAATTCTCTTGCAACGCTATAATAATTCAGAAGACGTGGCTTTTGGTTCTGTAGTATCTTGCAGACCGACAGCAATTGAGGGTATTGAAGATATGGTAGGATTATTTATTAATACCCTTCCGGTTCGTGTTAAATCAGAAAAAGAAATAACTTTTATAGAATTACTAAAAAAGGTTAACAGTGATTTTATGATATCCAATGAATATTCTTATTGCTCTTTGGCGGATATACAGTCCCTTACGGCACCGAACGACAGTTTAATTAATCATATAATGGTGTTTGAAAATTATCCCGTTGAAATGAATGCCGAACACTTCGGAGTACATCTGAGCAAAATTGAAGCTCATGAACAGGCAAATTATGATTTTAATATCATTATAGGGCCTGGGGAAGAAACAATTATAAAGTTCAGTTATAACAAAAGGATGTATGACCAATATAGTATTACTGAAATGGCAGGGCACTTTCAGCAGTTAATAGTAAAAATCATTAAGAACCCCTTAGAGGAACTTGATAGTTTAGATATTCTTACTGAAAATGAAAAGAAAGAACTTTTGATTGATTTTAACAATACAGAACGCCAGTTTATAAAAGATAAAACCATTCAGGAATTATTTGAAGAAGTAGTTAAACAGAAGCCTGATTATATAGCAGTACAAGATGAAGATAAAAAACTTACATATATCGAATTAAATGAAAAAGCCAATACTGTAGCAGATTTTTTGGTGAAAATGGGAGTGGAAAAGGGGAAAATAGTAGCTGTCACCGGAGAACGTACTGTTGAGGTTATTATTGGAATCTTAGGAATACTAAAAGCAGGAGGAGCGTATCTTCCAGTTGATTATACCTATCCCGTGCATCGAATAGATTATATGCTACAGGATAGTAAAACGGATATTCTTCTTTGCTGTTCAGATATTGAATGTAATATGAAGTTTGATGGAAAAATCGTATATTACACAGACATTAATGCCTCTTCTGTGAATGAGTATTTTGGTGAAGGTTCAATAAGGAGCAAAGCAGAAGACACGGCATATGTTATCTATACCTCAGGTTCTACGGGTAAACCTAAAGGAGTTATGGTAAACCATATTGGAGTTGCGAATTTGAAGGATTACTTCCAAAAGGATTTAAAAATACTCCAAAGTGATAATATATTGCAATTCGCAAATTTGTCCTTTGACGCCTCGGTATGGGAATTTACCATGGCACTTTTAATTGGGGGAACACTTTCTATTCCAAGTAACGATACAATTGGTGATTTTAGTAAACTGGGAGCTTATATAAACAAAAACAATATAACAATTGCCACATTTCCTCCGGCGTATGTGACGTATTTGGAAAGTGATAAAATTCATTCGTTGCGTAAATTAATAACTGCCGGTTCTGAGACCTCAGAAGCAATTGTTGATAAATGGAGTAAAACAACAGAATACATTAATGCATATGGGCCTACAGAAACAACGGTATGCGCAACTGTTTGCACCGATTGTTCAAAACAGCAGAATCGTTTATCTATCGGTAAACCCATATCAAATTTCAAGGTTTATGTCTTAGACAAATTTCACAGGTTAGTTCCCAAAGGGGTAGCAGGTCAACTTTGCATCAGTGGAGTTGGGCTTGCAAAAGGATACCTGAATCAGGAAAAGATGACAAATGAAAAATTTATACCTAACCCATTCCTCCTTGGAGAAAAAATGTATCTGACCGGGGATCTTGCAAGATGGCTGCCTGACGGTAATCTTGAATTTTTAGGAAGAATGGATTATCAGGTAAAAATACGGGGATTTCGTATTGAACTTGGAGAAATTGAAGCAAGTATGCTTAAGCATGAACAGATAAATGAGGTTGCTGTAATTGATAAAGAAGATAGTGCCGGAAACAGGTATCTTGTTGCATATTATACAGCTAATCAGGAACTTGAAAAGAGTGAAATCAAAAAAGTTTTGATTGCTGATTTGCCGGATTACATGATACCTTCCTACTTCGTTTATTTGTCCAAAATGCCGTTGACCCGCAATGGAAAAATAGACAGGAAAGCTTTGCTTACTGAAGGTATTGAGAGAATAGAGGCTTCTGATTTTGAAGTTGCAGGAAACACTACTGAAGAAAAAATTTTAGCGATATGGAAAGAAATACTTGGTAGCGATAAAGTAGGAATCAACGATAACTTTTTTGAAATAGGCGGACATTCTTTGAAAGCCACAGTACTTCTTTCAAGGATATACAAGGAGTTCAATGTAGAGATTCCAATAAAACAGCTGTATATTCTGCAAGCAGTAAAAGAAATAGCGGCATACATAAAGAATTGTGATAAAACCATATATTGCCCTATAGCTTCTATAGAAAAAAGAGAATACTATTTGGTTTCTTCAGTGCAAAAGAGGTTGTTCACAATAAATATGATTGATAAAGAATCCCTTGTTTATAATATGCCTTTTGTTATGAAAATAAAGGGAGAAGTTGATTATCTGAAATTTAAGAATATCTTTGAAACAATTGTTCAGAGACATGAGGCACTTAGAACATCCTTTGAGATGGTAGGGGATGAAATTTATCAAAAAATCCATGATAAAGTAGCCACAGCATTTGATTGGAAGGATTTAAAAGAAAATGAAACCATTGATTCTGCCATATGCGAATTTATAAGACCTTTTCAGTTGAAAGATGAATCACTAATTCGTATCAGATTTATAATGAAGAGCCAGAACGAACATTTTATGATGATAGATATGCATCACATTATATGTGACGGAGTATCTATGAATATCATTTTAAGGGAAATGGCAGGATTACATCAAGGTCAGATACTACCGAAAAATCGTGTTCAATATAAGGATTTTACAGAGTGGAAAGAAAAAAATCGAGATAAAGGACAGCAGGAGGAATTCTGGACAAAGGAGCTCAAGGGGAAACTACCTGATTTTGAATTGCCTCTGGATTATGAAAGAGGTGCTATACAGCAGTATGAAGGTAATCGTATACAGTTTGCCATAGATAAAGCAACTACAGAAAAATTGAATATTCTGGCAAAAGAAACAGGCTCAACTCTGTATATGATTCTGTTAGCAGCCTACACCATATTGCTTCATAAGTATTCCGGTGAAGAAGATATTATTGTAGGCTCAATTGTATCGGGAAGGAATCATCCGGATATACAGGATACGGTTGGTATGTTTGTAAATACCATTGCAATTCGTAATTATCCCACAAAGGAAAAAACCATTATTCAGTACCTTGGTGAAGTAAGAGAAAAGGTACTCAATGTGTTGGAAAATCAGGATTATGAATTTGAAACCCTTCTAAATAATCTTGATATAAAAAAAGCAGCAGGCAGAAATCCATTATTTGATACTATGTTTGTACTGCAAAATATTGAAATTACTTCTCTGAATATAGATAATTTAGTTTTTGAGGACTACGAAGTATCTCTTAAAATATCAAAATTTGATATAACCTTTAATGGGGTAGAACAAAATGAAAGTCTTTATTTTGATGTTGAATATTGCATTGGACTCTATAAGAGAGATACCATTGAACAAATGACAATACACTACGGTAAAATTGTTGAAGCTATGGTTAAAAACAGGGAACAGCTCATTGGTGATATTAATTTGGTTGGAGAAAATTTAACAAGTCATAAGCTGGACAATTTAAATGAGCTGGATTTTATTTTTTAACTGAGATTAGGGGGAAGTACTTAGAATGGATAAGATTACGAGAAATATTATTATAAAAAATAATAGCTTTCAAGCAGAACAGGAATATTGGGAGAAAAAATTGTCCGGAAGCACTGAAATGTGCGGATTTCTTCCTGACTTTGCAGTAAGCAATAAAAAGACAAGCAAAATTAGCCGTTCTGAGTATAAACTGCCGGATAAAGTTTATCAAGCAATCATGAAAGTCAGTAATAATTCATATCATATGGCTTATGTTATTCTGTTAGCAGTTACACAGATAATATTGAACCGCTATACCAACAGTGCTGATATTTTAGTAGGTGTACCCGTGTACAAGGGTGAGGAAGAAAAGAGTTTAAATGAACTTATTCCCATAAGAACGGTATTACAGGATAAAGCTTTTAAAGAGTTGATTATAGAGGTTAAAAATACAATACATGAAGCATATGAAAAATCAAACTATCCCTTTGAATATATATGGGGAAAAAGCTATGGGACGGAGCAAAATATATATAAAATAATTGTGGCACTGGAAGAGCTTCATGCTTTTAAATTACTAGAAAATATATACTGCCCCGTAAAGATTATATTTAGTATGGTAAATTCTTTAACAGTTAGAATTGAATATGATTCCCGCTTATTTGAACAAAGCATTATAAATGAGATTTTTAACCATTTAAAGCAGGTGTTCCTGACTGTTACTGAAGATTTTAATATTAGACTTGAGGATATAGATATTCTCTCGGCAGAAGAAAGATTACAGCTAATCTGTGAATTTAATAAAACAACATCAGAATATCCCAAAGACAAAACAGTAAAGCAGCTATTTGAAGAAATAGTTGAAAAATCCCCAAATGCTATTGCAGTTGTATTTCAAAATAGAACTCTGACATACAAGGAGTTAAATGAAAAGGCCAATCAGGTGGCTTTACATTTAAAAGAAAATGGTCTGCAATCAGGTGAGATAGTAGGAATCATAGCAGAACATTCCTTGGAAATGATAATTGCTATAATAGCTGTGCTGAAATCAGGATGCCCTTATTTGCCCATTGACCCTTCATATCCTGCACAACGTATACGATATATGTTGGAGGACAGCAAACCCCGTATCTTACTGACACAAGAGAAGCATATGGAGTACTTAGTGTTTGAGGGTACTGTGCTTAATCTGAATGATGAGACCCTTTATTCTGTTGCAGCACATAATCCCAAAGCCGGATTACTTCCTGACGATGCAGCGTATGTGATTTATACCTCAGGTTCTTCTGGAAATCCTAAAGGAGTAATTGTAAGCCATAAATCTCTGATTAATTTGTGTTTCTGGCATAATACTTATTATCAGATTAAGGCAGAGGATGCAGCCACAAAATATTCGGGGGTTGGCTTTGATGCATCCGTATGGGAAATATTCCCTTACCTTATTAAAGGAGCGTCACTTCACATTATCAGTGATGAAATACGTTTAGATATTAAAAAACTTAATGATTATTTTGAGGAAAACAAAGTTACCATAAGTTTTTTACCGACGCAATTATGTGAACAGTTCATGAAGCTTGAAAATAAGAGTTTGAGATTTTTATTGACTGGCGGAGATAAGATTAAGAGCTATACAAAAAACAATTATCAATTAGTCAATAATTATGGACCAACCGAGAACACAGTTGTGGCCACAAGCTTCTGTGTTGATAAAGCTTACGAAAACATACCCATTGGAAAACCTATTTCAAATATAAAAATCTTTATTTTAGACAAAAGGAATAATTTAGTTCCTGTGAGAGCAATAGGTCAGCTTTGTATTAGTGGAGACAGCTTGGCAAAAGGCTACTTGAATCAAGATGAACTGACGAAAGAAAAGTTTGTGGATAACCCCTATCAGCCGGGTGAAAAACTATATCTGACAGGAGACCTTGCAAGATGGCTGCCTGACGGAAATATCGAATTTCTGGGCAGGATGGATAAACAGGTTAAAATTAGAGGTTACCGTATTGAACTGAGTGAAGTAGAAATACAATTCCAGAAGATTGAGTCCATAAAAGAAGTTGTTGTTTTAGATAAAGAAGATAGTAATGAAAATAAATATCTTATTGCTTATTATACAGGTACTCAGGAAATAGACCCTGCCAAGCTTAAAAAGGTGTTATCTGAAAAACTGCCTGACTATATGATACCTTCTTATATTGTGAAAATAGACACCATGCCATTGACACAGAATGGGAAGGTTGACCGAAAAGCTTTGCTTGAGCTACCTATTCCCACAAGTCCAGACAGTGAGCTGGAATATCAGCCTCCAACAAATCACATAGAAGAAAAACTATGTAAAATATGGCAGGAAGTTCTGGGGGTTAAAAGGGTTGGAATTGACGACAGCTTTTTTGATTGTGGCGGTGATTCCATCAAGGCAATACAGGTTTCCTCCAGACTGAATAAATATAAAATGAAACTGGAAATCAAGGATTTACTTAGCAATCCTACAGTTAGAGGTACAGCGACCTTTGTAAATGAAAGTTCCGATGCAAATTATGCCGAGGAAATCTCAGAGGGAGAAGCCCCGTTGACACCTATACAAAAATGGTTTTTTGAATGTAATTTTACAAACCGTCATCATTTCAATCAGGCAATGTTTTTATATAACCCATATGGGTTTGATGAAAAAATCGTGAAAAAGGTCTTTGAAAATATAGTAAAGCACCACGATATACTCCGGGCAAAATTTACAGAAAAAGACGGACAAGTCCTTCAGTACATCAGAAGCATTGATAGTGAAAACCTATTTTCAATTGATGTAAAAGAGATTTATGATAACGAGAGTTGTCAAGATGTAATCGAAAAGGAAGCTGGAAAAATTCAAGCCGGAATAAACCTTGAAACGGGCCCTTTGGTAAAACTGGGGTTGTTTAAAACCAATCAGGGGGATCATTTTATCATTGCCATACATCACTTAGTGGTGGATGCAGTTTCCTTTAGAATTATTCTTGAGGATTTTAAAGCTGGATATGAACAATTGCAAAATGGAACGGATTTTGGATTTTCAGATAAAACCTGTTCTTACCGCCAGTGGGCAATGGCTTTAGAAGAGTACGGAAATTCAAAAGAAGCAGGAAGGCAGAGAAGATATTGGGAAAATATCGTTTCAAGACAATGTAAGTTACCGGTAGACAATGAAATCCAAACAAGAAAAATAAGAGACAATAGGGAATGCAAGCTTTCTCTAAGTAAAGAAGACACATATCGCTTCTTAAAGGAAACCAACAGAGCATACAACACAGAGGCAAATGATATTTTACTTACTGCATTAGGAGTTTCAATTAAAGCATGGAAGAATCTTGACCATATTTTGATTAGCATGGAGGGACACGGAAGAGAAAATATAGCTAAAAATATAGATGTAACCAGAACAGTGGGCTGGTTTACTTCCCAATACCCTTTGCTATTGGATATGGAGAAAGCAGAGGATATTTCCCATGCAATTAAAACAGTGAAAGAGGCAATCCGTCACATACCGGATAAGGGAGTGGGATATCAGTTACTCAAGAATAATGCCGACTACACGATAAGAGAGAAGTTAGAGTACGAGAACGAAATTACTTTTAATTATCTGGGACAGTTTGATGGGGGCATGGATAAAGGATTTATAGGTATTTCTCCATATAGTGCAGGTGACTATTTAAGTCCTGACAGCGAAAGTTTAGGAAAAATCAGTATTAACGGAAGTGTTATGGATGATAAATTGCAGTTTCTTGTAAGCTTCAATAAAAACGAATATAAGGAAGATAGTATATTGGATTTTACAAGAATGTTTAAAGAAAATCTGCTGATTATTATCAATCACTGTGCCCAAAAAAAGATTAAAGAGTATACACCCTACGATGTAGGGGCATCCTATGTTTCAATAGAAGATTTTGACGAAATCTGCAAGAGCTATCCGGCAGAAGAAATTAAAAGTATTTACAGTCTCACTCCCATGCAGGAGGGAATGTTATTCCATTACCTGAAGGATACGAAATCATCGGTTTACTTTGAACAGTTCAGTGTAAAAATCACAGGAAAAGCAAACGTTAAGAATTTTGAGAAAAGCTTTGATATTTTAATGCAGCGCTACGACATTTTCAGAAGTTCCATTGTTTATAAAGATTTAAAGAAACCAAAGCAACTAGTTTTAAAGAACAGAACCTCTGAAGTTTACTATAAAGATATTTCATATATGCAGGAAGAAGAAAAGTCAGAATATATAAGAAAGTGTAAAAATAAAGATAGGGAGCGTGGGTTTGACTTATCGAATGATAATTTAATCCGTCTCTCCATATTGGATTTTGCTAAAGCTACAAAAATAATTATTTGGAGTTTTCATCACATTATAATGGATGGATGGTGTCTTGGAATTGTATTCAACGAGTTTTTCAGCATTTACAATACACTTAGTAAAGGTGCCCCATTGAAATTAACTCCGATAAATGAATATAAGAACTATGTTGATTGGATAGACAAACAAGATAATAATGAAGCAAGAGATTACTGGAAAGAATATCTTGGAGGCTATGAGCAGTTAACAGGTATAATGGCTTTAAAATCGACGGGTAAAGTAAGAGAATACAGCAAAGAAGAATACATATTCAGAATCAACAAAGACTTAACGTTGCAGTTGAAAAACTTTGCTTCAAAAAATCATGCAACATTAAGTAATGTAATACATTTAATCTGGGCAATTATTCTTCAAAAGTATAACAATACAAATGATGTTGTTTTTGGCTCGGTGGTATCTGGAAGACCTTCTGAAATTGAAGGAATAGAGAAAATGGTAGGCCTTTTTGTGAATACTCTTCCCGTAAGGGTAAAATCGGAAGGGAATACGACTGTTTTGCAATTATTGGAAAATATTCAAAACAATGCTATAAAGTCATTGAAGTATTCCTATTACCCACTGGTAGAAATACAGACAGATTCAGAGTTAAAGGACAAATTGTTAAACCACATTATTGCCTTTGAAAACTATCCCATTCAGGATATATCAGAACATAGTAAAGTTGCATCTGAAATCGAAATAAGCCTTGACACAAACGATGTATACGAACAAATAAATTATGATTTCAATATTATGGTGGGACCGGCAGAAGACATAATTTTTCGGTTTAGTTATAATTCCTGTCTGTACGACCATGAGTATATTCAACGTATATCGAAACATGTGCTGTCCGTTGTGGAACAGCTTCTTGCAGCTGAGGATATGAAAGTATCCGATATAATTCTATTGAACGAAAAAGAAAAAGACAAACTGATTAATGAATTTAATGACACAAAAGAAGACTTTCCCGAAAATAAAACCATTATAGATATCTTTGTGGAACAAGCTCAAAAGACACCGGATAATACTGCACTTGTCTATAAAGACAAACAGACTACATATAAACAGGTTCATGATTATTCTTCCGTAATGGCAGAAAAGTTATTGAGTAGTGGTTCAAAGCAGGGTGGGAAAATAGGAATATTAATGGAGCGCTGCCCCGAAATGATTCTTGGTATTTTATCAATTTTGAAGGCCGGATGTGCATATGTACCCATTGATTCCGCATGTCCTAAAGACAGGCTCCAATTTATCTTGAAAGACAGTGATATAGCTATATTGTTAACGACGAAACAATATTATGACACTTTGTGTGAAACGTTATCAAACCATAGTTTAGCTATTTATTGCTTAGATAGCGAGAATTTATCTATAGATAATAAATGCCATGACAACAAAAATGGAGGAGTCAATGCAATAGAAAGCAGACCTCATGACCTGGCTTATATGATTTATACCTCAGGCTCAACCGGTAATCCCAAAGGGGTAACAGTAGAAAACTACAGTGCTGTAAATCTGCTGTATTATATGCAGGAGCAATACCCGGTTTCTGAAAATGATACCTACTTACTAAAAACGAATTACACCTTTGATGTATCGGTGACTGAAATATTCGGTTGGTTCTTTGGTGGCGGGAGATTGGCTATATTGAACAAAGGTGATGAAAAAAATCCTTCCGAAATTTTAGCTGAAATAGTTAAAAATGACGTGACACATATTAATTTTGTTCCTTCTATGCTGAATGTATTTCTTGGAACAATAAATAAAGATGAAGCGAAAAAATTAAGCTGCCTGAAATATGTATTTTCCGCAGGAGAAGCAATTAGCACAGATACTGTGAGAAGGTTTTTTGAAATCATACCTCATGTACAATTAGAAAATCTATATGGGCCCACAGAAGCTACAGTATATGCTACAAGATATTCTATTACGGAAAATGACTGCCATAAGACCTTTATACCAATCGGAAAACCTATTCAAAATTTAAATGCATTTATTTTAGACTTCAATAAGCAGATTACTCCCATTGGTGTTGAGGGAGAATTATGCTTATCAGGAGTGGGCTTAGCAAGGGGCTATCTCAACAATCCCGAACTAACCAATACTAAATTTTTGCAGAATCCTTTTGTGGCAGGAGAAAGATTATATCGAACAGGTGATTTGTGCAGATGGCTTTCTGATGGAAATATTGAATATTTAGGGAGATTAGACCATCAGGTAAAAATCAGAGGCCACAGAATAGAACTAGGAGAAATTGAAGCAGTTACAAATCAGTTCTTCGCTATAAAAGAGAATGTAGTTACAGCTAAAATTGACAGCTTCGGTGATTCAAGCCTTACTTCATATCTGGTGTTGAAAGAAGACATGAAAGAGTTCGAGAAGGAAATCAAAAAAGAGGAGCAGCGACAGTTGGAGGACTGGCAAGTTGTATGGAATAGCATTAACCTATTGGAACCCAAGAGCATGGAGGATTCTTTTAATATTGCAGGATGGATGAGTAGCTATAACGGTGAGCAGATATCAGAATTGGAAATGAGGGAATGGTTAGATACCGCTATTGGACGAATTAAGGCATTGAACCCTAAGAGAGTACTTGAAATCGGTTGCGGTACGGGAATGCTGTTATTCAGATTGATTGATAAGTGTGAAAGCTATATGGGAACGGATATATCTACAAAAATTCTGGAATATGTTGCAAAAGTAGCAAAGAATAAAGAGGTTCATCATAAATTAACCCTTTTAAATAAAAGTGCCCATGATTTTAAAGAAATTTCAGGGAATAAATTTGATACAGTGATTATCAATTCTGTTGCTCAATATTTCTCTAATACAGAGTATTTTGTTAATGTATTAAAAAACGCTATCAGGTGTATTGAAGGTGAAGGCGCCGTATTCTTGGGTGATATCAGAAACTTTTCGCTATTGAGGGCATTTCATACTTCCGTTGAAATATTTCAAGCTTCAAATAACATTACTATTGATGCTTGCAGAGAGCATATTGAAAATCGCATGTTAACCGAGACAGAATTATTAGTTTCACCTGAATTTTTCTACGCTCTTATGAAGGAAATTCCGGATATTACACATATTGAAATTCTTCATAAAGGGGGAACAATTGAGAACGAATTAAACAGATTCAGATATGATGCTGTTTTGTACATACATACACAGGTGAAAAATCCTGCAATACTAATGTTTGATTGGGGAAAAGAAATAACTGCTGCAGAAGAAATAAAAATTATTTTGGAAGAGAGAAAACCGGAAGTTTTGAGATTACGTAATATAAGAAATAGACGTCTGGAGATGTCTTTTAATGAAATGGCTCTGCTGGAGGAAAACACCGTTACAACTATGGAGGAGTTCAGGCAGCGACTTAGGAATGATTTTGAGGAAGCAGGTTGTACTCCGGAAGAATTTTACACATTAAACTATCCCGGTTATGCAGTTGAAGCAGTTTGGTCGGGAGTTGGTAAAGATGAATATTTCGATATAGTGTGCTATCAAAAAGCACTTAACCCTCAGAAAGGATATCATACCTGCATTTGTGGAGGTGATTCGGTACAAACTTACGGAAAATTATCAGATTATGCAAACAATCCCGTTAGGGCTAAATTCATCGAAAATGTTATTCCAAATTTGAAACAATATCTGCAAGAAAAGCTTCCGGAATATATGATACCGTCTGACTTTATACAACTCAATAGGATTCCCCTTAACAGTAATGGAAAAATTGACAGAAAGAAATTATTGCAGATAGATAATAGCGGGAATAGCTTAAAGAATTATATGGCTCCACGTAATGAGACAGAAAGGAAAATAGCAGAGGTCTGGAAGGAAGTATTAGAACTCAAGCGTGTAGGCATTCATGAAGATTTCTTCAGAATAGGTGGAAATTCCATTAAGATAATAAGAGTTATATCTGAATTATCCAAAGAATTTGTTGTGGAAATTAATGATATATTTAATTACAGAACCATTGAGCAATTAGCGAAAAATATATTTTATTCTAAAGATTTATTAAGAAATAAAATTAATATAATGAAAGAAATGTTGAACTCTATGGAGGAGAAAGCGGCAGATGTCAATATTAATTCTTCTCCAAAACGAGCTGAGTATAATAAAAAAACCAAATTAAAATATAAACAACTGGATGTACTGGCGGAAAAAAAATATAAAAATATTTTATTGATTGGATGTACCGGTTATCTGGGAATATATATTTTGAGACAGTTATTAAAAGAGACCGAAAGCGAAATTTTTCTCTTAGTACACGGACAGTCAATGGAGGAATGTGAAACAAGACTTAAAGAAAAAGCAATGTACTATTTATCAAAAGATATTATGGAAGAAAATAAGCAAAGGCTTCATATTGTACAAGGCGATTTGACCCAGACCTTTTTAGGAATGCCTGTTACTTTATACAAAGAGCTTTCAGAGCATATTGACTGTGTAATAAATTCTGCTGCGAATGTAAAGCATTATGGAAATTACAACGACTTTTATGAAATTAATGTCAGAGGTGTTGAGCGCATACTGGAATTCTGTATGGGTGAAAGAAGGATTGATTTAAATCATATTTCAACAATTGGAGTTTTTGCAAGTTACGACAACCACTCAGGAGATGCTATTTTTAATGAATACGACTATGCTGACAGTAATACAATTGAGAATTTTTATGGGAAAACAAAAGCAATAGCGGAAGAACGTATTCAAGAAGCCAGAGAAAAAGGGCTAAAAGTAAATATATATAGAATTGGGAATATTGTGTTTGATTCTGAAAACGGAAAATTTCAGGAGAATATTGAAGAAAATGCATTTTACTCGGTGTTGAAGGCATATTTAAAGATGAAAGTTATTCCCGATATGTCAATTAGGTATGATTTTTCCTTTGTTGACTATGTTTCCGCATCTATCATAAAACTATTTAACAAAAGTAATCTTACAAATGAGACGTATCATATCTTTAATGATAAATATGTTCAACTAAATAAACTTGCAGAACTATTTTCTAAATGCGGATGTACAATGCAAAAATATTCTGCCAATGATTTTCTCGATTATTTGTATAATTGCTATGAAAATAAAAAACTCAGAAACGAAGCAAATAGTATACTTGTTAATTATGGGCTGCTAAGAAAGGAGTTGAATATCAGCAAACAGTATACTGCATATAATATGAAGACTAATTTCATTCTTAATCAACTGGGATTTCAATGGATTGATTTAGAACAGATACATATAGAAAAGATGTTAGAACACTGTATTGATGTTAACTATCTGGATAAAGATATTATCAATTTATAAATAAAAATCTTAGGGAGGTAGCAGGACGTGAATAGAAAAAAGATTATAACCAAGCAAATGAAAAAATTCTTAAAGATTTTTAAACCCTTTATTGAAGAAAAAATAGGCGTTAGTGCAAACCAGCGTATTGCTGAAAAAAGTATGCATAAGTTAGAGAAGAGCTATGACGATATGCCTGATATAGGAATGGATATGAATGCATTCCAGAAAACAATGGATTTTGCATTTATAGTTCACATTATTTATGAGAATCTCTTAATGGAAGATTTAAGTATGGAGCAAATAGGGGATATAATTTATTATGGTTTCAAAACCTTTATTGACAATTATCCGTCTTTTATAATGAAGCTTATGAAACGAAAGCAATTTTCAAAAAAACATATTGCTTATATGAGAGAACTTGCAAGATACTCAAAAACAAGGGACCATATTTTCAATTGGGTATTTGACATAGTTGATGGAAACGGGAAAGACTTTGAATGGGGAATAGATTACAAACGATGTGGGATTAATGATTTCTTTCGCGAAAATAACCAATCGGAAATTATGCCGTACATTTGTGCCACTGATCATTGTATGTTTGTGAAAATGAAGGCTGGAATGAAATTAGATAAAGCACTGGGCAGAGGAGATGATTGTTGTAATTTCCGATACAAAAGAAATGGAGAAACCGAAAGCGATTTAAAAAAGATAATTAAAAGTGCTACATAATCAAAATAACATAGTATTCATATTTACTTATATGGATTTGCGATTATAATAAATAAAATTAAACTTGTGTACTAAACAAATTAGAGACTGTTTCTATATTTGCTGATTTTTCAGCGAAAAGGAAATAGTCTTTTTTATTAAGAAAAAATTAAAACGCATTAATGGAGGTGTCAAAATGGGTAAAATTAATCTGGCAGCCACTACTGTTGCAATCAGTGCCAGTGCTCAAATATTCAGGGCTTTACAACTCCATAACATTATGTTGATAATATAATTAACATAAGGAGGTGGAGCTAGTTGGCATCTATTTTAATTGTTGAGGACGAAGTGGCAATTAATGAGCTTGTAAAAAGGAATCTGCAGCTTGTGGGACACCAATGTAACTCAGTTTTTGACGGAAATGCTGCTGTCCAGGAAATACAGTGTCGCTCCTATGATTTGATTATTCTGGATATCATGCTGCCCGGACTCGACGGGTTTGAGGTGATAGAGCAAGCTAATAAAACGCCTACAATTTTTCTGTCTGCGAAAAACAGTATGCCTGACCGTATCAAGGGCTTTTCAATGGGAGCGGATGATTATCTTACAAAGCCTTTTGAGATGCTTGAACTGTTGGCTCGTGTTGAAGCGGTTCTTCGAAGGACACAGAGGACAGCAAGTTGTTTTGAAGCAGGAAACGTAAAAATTGATTTTAGCAGCCATCAGGTATTTCATAATGGACAATCGGTGGAATGTACTCCAAAGGAATACGAATTATTAGAAGTCCTTGTGAACAACCGTAATATTGCTCTGTCCAGAGAAAGACTGCTGGAGTTGGTCTGGGGTTACGATTTTGAAGGAGACACCCGAACCGTGGACGTACATATACAGAAGCTTCGGAAAAAGCTGGAATGGGAAGATAGAATAAAAACAGTTTACAAATTGGGCTATCGTCTGGAGGTCAGCCGATGAAGCAGAGGACATTTTTGACAACTCTTGCACTTTTTCTCCTCTTTTTTAATCTTGGAATATTTATTGTTTCCGTTGCAATGTTCAAGGATACGGTAAAGCGAGCGGAGGACAGGAGTCTGGGGGAGCACTATTTTATAGCCTCTGCTCTGATAAAGGATATTAAAGCTGTTGAAAGCCGGGGAACAAAAATAGACGGGTCTTTAAGCTCCCTGCTTCAGCCTTACAGTTATCTCTCCGGAGATAACAAGGTGGGGCTGGCATTTTACAAAAATAATCAACTTATCTATTCAAGTAAGGATACGGATGTACAAAGAAGCAATTTCTTAATACCACCGAGTAATGGGAACCGCTTGGTAACGATACGGAAAGTTGACAAAAAAACTTATGTTATCGTCTCAGGAAAGCTTCCCTCCCCATATGCTTCCTATACACTTGTGTATCAATACGATACCACGGAAGCCATAAACTCATGGAGTGACTTGAAAAACCTATTGTTTATCGCCGGCTTTGTCCTCTCTGTTCTGCTTGCTCTCGGACTTCTTCTTGTGCTGAACCGGATATTCAGGCCTCTCAAACAGATAACCCAGACCTCTAAGGATATTGCAAACGGTGCGTATGAAACCAGACTTTCCATATCCGGCCATGATGAACTAACTGAGATGTCCCATAGCTTTAATTATATGGCAGAGGAAATACAGCGTCATATGACAGAGCTAAAGGACGCCGCAGATAAAAAGCAGCAGTTTGTCGATAATTTTGCACATGAGCTTCGTACACCGCTGACTGCTATCTACGGATACGCTGAATATATGCAAAAGGCTGTGTTATCTGAGGACGACAGACTTTCGGCACTAAATTATATCATGTCCGAAAGCCGCAGACTGCAAACAGTAGCATATCAATTGCTGGAACTTGCAAATCTTCAGAATAATCAGATTACCTTTGAAGAACTGAAGGTATCCGGCTTGTTTGAAGCAGTCAGGCAAACGCTGTATGGTAAGCTGTCAGGAAAAGATGTTCAGATAGAATTTCACAGTCAGATAGAGACAATCCGTGGAGACTTCTGTCTTATGGAGAGTATGCTCATCAATCTCCTTGATAACGCCATACGGGCGTGCAGTAAGGGCGGACATATTATTGTAAACGCTGCCAAGGAGGCCGGAAGAAAAACCATTAGTGTCCGAGACAACGGGAAAGGTATGACTCCCGAAGTTCTTGCGCAGATTACGGAACCTTTCTACCGCGGAGAAAAATCCCGGAATCGGAGCGACGGCGGTGCCGGATTGGGGCTTTCTCTGTGCAAGCAGATAACTTCAAGCCACAACGCAGAGCTGAGCTTTAGCAGCCGTCCCGGTGAAGGTACAACGGCAAAAATAACTTTTACAACTCAATAATAACTTTATTACGATTCTATAATTCAGGCCCTATATACTGGTAACTGTGATCACAGTTACCAATAAAACAATAAGGGGAGATTAACATGAAAGCAAACAAATCGGAAAGTAAGCATGTCAAAAAGTCTGTTATAGCAGCTGCAATGATTATCGGGGTAAGCACAATGGTATTTCAGGGGATTACACAGTTACCCGTAGCGGCGGAATATAACAAAACAAATACGGTTCATACAAGCTACGTAAGTTACATGGGTCAGACATCCGGCACAGCGAAGAACAGTGTGCGACAAGGTTACAAGAAAGCAAATTATTCAATAGGGGACATTAATCTGGAGTATTACCGCAATCAAAAACCCACAAGCAAGGATATGGCAAGGAAAGATGCTGCCGAAATAGGAGCACAGGCCTTATGGAGTGTATATGGCTTAAGCTTGGAGGGTAAGGTGGTTGAAATGGGTTATAATTCGGCAACAGACAATATCCCTCGTTCGAGATGGTATGCGGATGTCCTTAAAGGTAAGATTAGTTATAGCTTTGAGGTGGATTCCGTTACCGGAGAATTATTTGCTTTAAACTACAGCAGAACACTTGACAAAAATGTATCCATAGCCTTTGACGAGGCTCTTGACAAAAATCCCCAGGAGTATGTGGAGCTGGCAAAGAAAACTGCAGAAAAGTTCAATGTCGTTCACGACAAGGTTGCGTCAGTTGAATACAACGGACAAGGCTACAGCAACAACGACCCTTCAATTTCATTGAATGTCATAGGTGAAAACGGAGAGATTGCTTTAATGGTTTTTTCAAGATATGACAAGGCTCTACTAGGTATCAGCTATAACACCTCATATAAGTATACTCTGGAAGCAATAAGAAAATTGGAGCAGGAGGCACAGGCAAATGCTGCAACTCGACAGAAATCAGCTGCCTCTGCCAGTGAAACACAAGCTCCCACACTTGTAATAACAGGAGAAAAGTAAAAAATAATATAGTCTCACATATAAAGAAGGGAACTTAACAAGAGTTAAAAGCTTGTATAAGTTCCCTTTTTTTGGTAGAAAGGTTACTTTTCAACTGCAATTGTAATCTGCACAACATAATCATCCTCATTTCTAACTGCAACACTGTCTAAAAGATTTTCTTCATATGCAAAGTCTCCCAGACGTAAATGAGCTTTATCACAAAACTTCATCAATTTATCATAGGTTTTGCCAATAGTTTCAAAACTCCCGTGATGGTAAGCTACTGCATATAAACCTTTTGGTTTTATTGCATTTGAAATGCTTTCATCGGTTGTTTTCACAAAGAAGTAAGAGTTATTAATGTAGTTACCATTTTTAATATTCTCTTTGCTTAACATAGTACCTACGAAAGATGAGTCTTTTGACATAGTTCTGTTCTCAAAATTGGTGAATTCCAGCATCCACCTGATATAATCTTTCGTATTCTCTTCGTTGAGAAGTTCGCTTCGGACGATTTTTTCTTCTTCCAGTTCCTCAACAGTTATTTCTTCATAGTTTGCATTCATCCCTTTATTTGTAAAAACAATTGTTTCTTCTAATAAATGCTTTATTTGATTTAACTTTTTTATTTTTTGGTCAATTTCTTTGATTTTTTGACTTGACAAATAAAGCAAGTGTTCAGGTGATCTTTCATCTAAATATTTTTTCATCTCAATTAATGGAAGATTTAGTTCTTTTAGTATTGATATAATTAAAAAAACTTCAAATTGGCGGTAGGAATAATATCGGTACCCGTTATTATCCGTGATGTCAGGCTTGAAAAGTCCGATGTCATCATAGTGAAAAAGAGTTCTTTTGTTTACACCACAAAGCTTTGCAAATTCTCCTGTTGTGAAATAATTGCTCGATTTTTTCATCATAATTTTTATTTTCTCTCCCTATTGACTATCTGGTTACGTTATACCTTATTATAGGATAGGTAATGAACGAATTCAAGCAAGGAGAATATTTATGCTAAAACTGTTTCACTTTTTAAAACCTTATAAAGTCACGCTTGTGGCTGTAATATTGCTCACATTTTTGTTGACGCTCGGTACATTATTTATTCCCACTCTCACCGCCGAAATTGTGAACAAAGGAGTAATGAAGGGAGATATTCCTTATATAATAAAAGCCGGAGTCTTTATGCTGCTGATATCGGCTTTGACTGGAGCAGTCAATGTTTTTATTAACCGGTTAGCTACGAATTTATCCGCAGGACTGGCTCGGGATATCCGCGAGGCAGTATTTGTAAAAGTACAATCATTTTCAATTACCGATTTTAACAAAATTGGAACGGCTTCTATGATTACAAGGGCAACCAGCGATGTAACCTTAATCGGGGATACCACGATTATGTTTATTTTGATGCTGCTGCCTGCGCCAGTCATGGCAATCGGAGGATTATGTCTTACCTTTGCGAAGGATAGGGTACTTGCGCTGATTATTGTGGCAACTATGGTTGTCTTTTTACTTTTAGCTGCTCTGTTAGGGAAAAAAGTAATTCTTCTATTTAAACTGATTCAGATAAAAATGGACAATATTAACCGAACCCTTCGGGAAAATGTAATCGGCGTGCGCGTAATCCGTGCGTTTAACCGCGAAAAATATGAAAAAAGCAGAGTTGACGCGGCATCTTCCGATTATGCGGACAATGCAATTCGTATTAATAAGATGATAGCAGTTTTGCAGCCAATTGCGATGATGATTATCAATTGCGGCATCATCGGCATCTTATGGCTTGGAGGAGTAAGGGCTGCGGAAGGTGCTGTGCAAATCGGTGACATTATGGCCATGGTGGAGTACTGCTTTTTGATTCTGATATTTCTAATTATGGGTGTTATGATGTTTATGTATATTCCCCGTGCACAGGCCTGCGCCGACAGAATTAATGAGATTCTTATGATAAATCCGGAAATTTCAGACATGGCAGTACCTCATTCTGGAAGGAAAGAATACGCACATCTGGAATTCCGGGACGTTACGTTCCGATATCCGAATGCAGAAGAGCCGGTACTCTCCAATTTGAGCTTCGAATCAAGCTCTGGAGAAGTTACCGCAATTATTGGAGGCACAGGAGCTGGAAAATCAACCATAGCAAGTTTAATACTCCGCTTTTTTGAAATCGAAAGGGGCTGTATTTTGCTTGACGGTATCGACATCCGGGAGCTGTCTCAAAAAGAACTGCGAGATAAAATAGGATTTGTCCCTCAGAAAACATTTCTCTTCAGTGGGACAATATTAGAAAACATCCGGTACGGCACAGAAAATGCTACACAACAACAAGTTGAGCATGCTGCTAAAGTTGCCCAGGCACATGATTTTATTACCGAAATGGAGCAAGGATATCATTCTCATGTGGCACAGGGGGGAAGCAATCTGTCTGGTGGGCAGAAGCAGCGCCTGGCAATTGCCCGCGCTCTGATTCGGAAACCGGAGTTTTATATTTTTGATGACAGCTTTTCTGCCCTCGATTTCAATACAGACGCAAAGCTTAGAAGAGCCTTGAAGAGTGAAACCGGAAGCTCCACAGTAGTAATTATAGCACAGCGCGTCAGTTCAATCATGGATGCCGACCGGATTATTGTATTGGATGACGGAAAAATAGCGGGCATAGGCAGACACGGTGACTTGATGAAGAAATGTGATGTGTATAGACAAATTGCGGCGTCACAACTCAGTGAAGAAGAATTGGTTTAATAGGAAAGGAGGCCGTTATGAACGAGAATATAAATCAAGAAATAGAAACCTTTGATATTGGCATGGACAATTCCGTTGACAGAGCTAAAAATGCCAAAGCCACGTCCAGACGCTTGCTGAAATACCTAGCAAAGCAGAAGTTTAAACTTTTAGCGGTTTTGATTACCGTACTGGTAAGTTCCGCGCTTAACCTTGTGGCTCCTCTGGTGATGGGTCAAGTGATTGATCAGTTGACTAAGGGAATAAAAGAGTCACTGACAACCGGAATCAAATTCATTGTGGATTTCAATACAATCGGAAGAACCGTAATTCTTTTGCTTGTTATTTATATCTTAACTTCATTATTTATATACTTTGGGCAATATTTGATATCAGGAGTGGCACAAACTCTTACTTTGGGCTTGCGGAAAGAACTTAGCCAAAAACTAAACCGTTTGCCGTTAAGATATTATGATTGCCATAAAAAAGGAGATATATTAAGCCGTGCTACCAGTGATCTGGAGAGAGTAGCCGACAGCCTTCAGCAAGGGATGATGCAGCTTATCTCTTCGTCAGTTACTATTGTAGCTGCTATTGTAATTATGCTGAGCATTCATCCTCTTCTTGCGCTGATTACGGTTTTTACACTCGCTTTATCCATGTTTATCACCACTAAAATAGCACATAGGGTCGAAGGCCATTTTGCTGATAACCAAAAATATCTTGGTGAATTAAACAGCACAATAGAAGAAGCGTTTACCGGTCAAGTTGTGATAAAAGCCTTTAGCGGGGAAGCAAAATCGGTGAAAGCCTTTCAAAAAGTGAACGGACAGCTATGTGACGCAAATAGAAAGGCACAGTTTACCGCTTTTTCCATAGAACCACTGATACGGTTTATCGGAAAAATCGGATATGTCATTGTCGCAGTTGTCGGTGGTATTTTTGCGGTGCAAGGAACCATGACTCTGGGAAATGTTCAGGCATTTATTCAGTATATCGACATGTGCTCGGAACCCATGACACAGATTTCCTATATACTGAATATGTTGCAATCTGCTGTTGCATCAGCGGAGCGTGTTTTTGAACTTCTGGATGAGGAAGAAGAAGTGCCGGATCTTCAGAACAGCAAACAGCTTAAAAACCCCCGAGGGGAAATAGCCTTCGAACATGTGAGATTTGGATATCTTAAGGACAAGGTTTTGATGGAAGATATCAATATCCATTTTAATTCAGGGGATACGATTGCCATCGTAGGCTCAACCGGAGCAGGAAAAACCACTTTGGTTAATCTGATGATGCGGTTTTATGAAATTCAGGGCGGAAGAATTACGATTGATAATGTGAACATTAAAGAATTTAGTCGTGGGACTTTGCGGAAGATGTTCGGCATGGTTCTGCAGGACACATGGATTTTTCAAGGAAGCATAAAGGACAACATCGCCTACAGCCGGCCGGACGCAAGCCTGGATGAAGTGATTCTTGCGGCTAAGGCTGCTCGAGCGGATCATTTTATCCGTACTTTACCGCAAGGGTATCAAACCATTTTAAATGAGGACGGGTCGAACGTATCTCAAGGGCAAAAACAATTGCTGACGATAGCAAGAGCTATTCTTGCGAATCCGTCTATACTTATTCTTGACGAAGCAACCTCTAGCGTTGACACAAGAACAGAAGCGGAAATTCAAAAAGCCATGAATCAGCTTATGCAGGGTAGGACCAGCTTTGTAATCGCACACAGACTGTCAACGATTCGTGACGCTGATTTGATTCTGGTCATGCAAAACGGGACAATCATAGAAAAGGGAAAACATCAGGAGCTTCTGAACCAAAAAGGGCTTTATGAGAAGCTTTATAACAGCCAGTTTGCAAGTAAGGTCGTGAAAGATAAATAAGAGGTGTTTGTAAAAGAAAACAGTTTGTGAAGCTTCATCATATCTTATGATAACAAAAGCAGCATTAGAGTATCGACTTTTAACCGAAAAATCGGATTTTGGAATTAGTCATTTAACAAAACAGTTTTAAGTGATACTATTGATATGATACTAACTGAAAGGATTTTGATAAAAAGTGAGCAGGGGACGAATTCTAATAATCGAAGACGATTATGACATACGTGAAGGAATCCGTATTCTTTTGGAAAGCGAAAACTATGAAGTGATAGAAGCGGAAAATGGAATGACAGGATTGGAAAAATTAGATACGCTTATGGATTTGGTGATTTTAGATATTATGATGCCCGGAATGTCAGGTCTAAGAACTTGTGAAGAAATTAGAAAAGTTTCCTTCCTGCCTGTTCTTTTTTTGACGGCAAAAGCACAGGAGTCTGATAAGTTAATTGGTCTTATGGCTGGTGGGGATGATTATCTTACTAAGCCCTTTACCTATGCAGAATTGTTAGGCAGGGTAAAAGCATTGGTCAGGCGATACCGTGAATATCAGGGTAAACCTTCAGAAAGTAATGATAAAGAAAGCCCTTATATAGAAATCGGGGGAATAAAGATTCATCAACAATTTAACGAAGTGCTTGTAAATGGAAAAGAGAAAGAGCTATCTGATATTGAATATAACATTCTCCTTTTAATGATGCAGAATTCTAAAAAAATATTTTCTGCACAAAACCTATATGAAAGTGTATGGAAAGAACCGTATTTCTATTCATGTAACAGTACCGTAATGGTTCATATTCGTAAGCTTCGCGTGAAGATAGAGAGCAATCCGCAAGATCCCAAATATATCAAAACTATTTGGGGAAAGGGGTACAAATTTGATGTGCAGGCCGAGTGAAAGAAATTCTATATATTTTTCATTATTTCGACTTCTGGCTGTTTCAGCAGTGCTTTCAGGAATTCTATTTGTAATTGTAAATACTGTAACAGGGTATTATATTGATACCTATTACTCTAACCCCAAATATGTGGAACAAAAGAACAAGGAATATATCGCAAAGCTTCAGGAACATGTAATTGCGTATAAATTAACAGCTAAAAATCTAAAAGAATTAACCACTTGGGTAAAAAAGCAAAAAATACTTTCGATTCAGCTTTATAGAAATAAGATTTTGATATATGACTCTGATTATCCTAATGAGGAAAACCTAGAGCCAGAGAATATGGATACTAGCAGCTTTTCACGCAAACAATACTATCCTGTAACATTTTCTGACGGACAGGTTCAGGTGCATATAAACGGAATGTATGATTACAGAATTTATACTTATTCCTTTATTATTGAATTAATATTAACTTTTGTTGTTTTTCTTATGCTTGTATTAATCGGAATCAGAAAAAAAATGCATTATATAAGGCAGCTAAGTGATGAAATTGGTATTTTAGAGGGAGGGAATCTAGAGTATGAGATTACTGTTACCGGAAAAGATGAATTAGCTGCATTAGCATCGGGGCTTGACAGTATGCGCAAGTCATTTTGTGAGCAAGTGAAGTTAGAAGCAAATCTTGTTCAGGAAAATCAGAAAATTATAACCGAAATGTCACATGACCTTAGAACTCCTCTAACAGCAATTATGCTATATATAGAAATAATAAAAAAAGGCGGCTATAAAGAGGAAAGGCAACTGATTGAGTATTTGGACAAAATTGACCGGATAGCACATCGTATGAAGCAGCAGACGGATAACTTGTTTGAGTACTCATTGATAGCTGAAAATACGGAGCTATTAAGTGAAACTACTGAGTCTTATGAAGTAGTTTTTTATGATCTTATATCAGAAACGTGCAATTATCTGGAGCAAAACGGATTTAAAACTGAACTGTCCGGAGGATGGAGCAATGAGTACATTGAGGTGAATTTGGACTGTATTTCACGTATCATGGACAACATAACCTCTAATATTGTAAAGTATGCAGACACAGAACAATCTATACGGATATCAAATCTGTTTTCTGAAAATATGCTTGGAATTTCTTTTGAGAACCATGTAAAAGCAATCAGAGAAAATGGAGATAGTACTGGAATTGGTATTCAAAGTATAAAGAATATGATGTTGAAAATGAATGGAACATGTATATCTGAACAAACAGATGCTCTATATAAAATAACATTGATGTTTCCTTGTGTAAAGGCGTAGGCGAAAGCTTACGTCTTTGTTTTTTATTGGAATAAATGGTATTTTTTTATATTTATTAAGGTTTTGTTAAGGAAATGTTAAGAAGTAAAGTGCATAATTAGTTCTTGAAGGAAGGAGGTGCTTATTTTGAAGTTTAGGCATGAGCTAAAACACGAGATTACATATTCGGACATGATAGCACTTCGCCATAGGTTGTGTGCAGTTGCAAAACCGGATTCGTACGCAAAAGATGGCAAGTATATGATACGCAGCTTATATTTTGAAACTATAACAGACAAGGCATTACGTGAGAAGCAAGATGGGGTGAGCAGGCGAGAGAAATTTCGAATTCGCTACTATAATTTAGATACATCAAAGATTTATCTGGAGAAAAAAAGCAAGGTAGCAGGTGTTGGGAATAAGCAAAAAGCTGCACTTACAAACGAGCAAGCGCAGGACATTGTAGACGGGCGGATAGACTGGATGAAAGAAAATGATAAACCTCTTATTCAGGAACTACATAGAAAAATGTGTATACAAGGTCTTAAACCGAAAACAATTGTTGATTATACCAGAGAACCTTATGTGTTTTACGCTGGAAACGTAAGAGTTACACTAGACTATGATATTAGAACAGGACTCAGTTGTACTGATTTTTTAAACACAGATTGCCCTACAATGCCTGCAGGAGAACCTAAGATTATCCTTGAAGTAAAATGGGACGAGTTTCTTCCTGATATTATAAGAGATGCTGTCCGGCTGGAGAGCCGACGTTCCGCGGCATTTTCAAAGTACGCAATCTGCCGTATATATGGCTAATGACTAAAATGTTTTACATAAGGCTATAGAGAAAAGGAGAATTTATAATGACTTTTAAGGAAATTTTTAAATCCAGATTTATAGACAACGTGACTAATGTCAGCATGATGGATGTAGTTTTGTCTTTGTTGTTAGCTTTAATGCTTGGCTTATTTATATTTTTCGTTTATAAAAAGACATATCAGGGTGTAATGTATTCTTCCAGTTTTGGAGTAACATTAGTAGCAATGTCGCTAATCACAACAGTTATAATGCTTGCAGTTACTTCTAATGTTGTATTGTCACTTGGTATGGTGGGTGCATTATCCATAGTACGTTTTAGAACTGCCGTCAAGGAACCTCTGGATATTGCATTTTTATTTTGGTCAATCGCAGCTGGTATAGTACTGGCAGCAGGAATGATTCCACTTGCGGTTTTTGGATGCGCTATTATTGGTTTGTGTTTGTTTGTACTTGTAAACAAAAAATCACATTTAAATCCATATATTGTAGTTATGCAGTGTGAAGATACTGGCTCAGAAATGAAAGCAAGAGAGTTTCTAAAGAGCCATGTCTCACATTTGGCAGTAAAAAGTAAGACCACGCAAAGAGGTATGATTGAGCTTAATATGGAAATTCGTCTGAAAGATGATAATACGGATTTTGTTAATACACTTGGAGAAATAAGTGGAGTAAATAGAGCCATGCTTGTCAGTTTTAACGGGGAATACATGGGATTGGAGCTGGTAGAATGTCAACCAATAAACACTTTTCTAAAATCTGCATTACAGCAATGGTCTTGGCTCTGACGTTTGCGGTAGTATTCATGAATGGAAAAAGCTTGGGAATAAAATCTATTGGTAAAACTAGTGATTACGAAAGTCGTCTGTTTGATACATCAAAGGTTCATAAAATAAACATTGTTACGGATAATTGGGATAGCTTTCTAAAAAGCTGTGAAAATAAGAAGTATTCTGCCTGTTCGGTTATTATTGACGGGGAGAACTACAAAAATGTTGGAATCTGCGCAAAGGGTGATACTTCGCTTACATCTGTTTCAAAAATGAAAAGTAGCAGGTACAGCCTTAAGATAAAATTCAACCAGTACGATAAAGCTATAAAATATCATGGACTTGAGAAACTATCCCTGAACAATATGATTTTTGATAATACGTATATGAAAGACTATCTTACATATCGATTGATGCGGGAGTTTAGTGTTCCCGCGCCTCTTTGCAGCTATACTGCTATTTCGGTAAATGGTAAGCACTGGGGGCTATATCTGGCATTGGAAGGTGTGGATAAAAAGTTCCTTAAAAGAAACTATGGCAGTAATTATGGAAATCTGTACAAACCGGGGGAAACTAATGACATTGAAGAACGGCCTGATGCACAAGATAATAAGGAGAACGCTGCTGCAGATTCTCAAGAGGATAATTCTGATTTAGGGGGAAATGCTGATAGTGACACTGCATTGAATATGTGGGATGAAAAAGAATCGGCACTTGATGCTACAAAATTAGTATTTAAAGATGAAAATGTGGAAAGCTATGCTGAAATATTTGAATCTGCAAAGACAAAGATAAAAACATCGGATAAGTTACGACTTATTAAATCTCTTAAAGATATTAGCTGTAATAAAAAAATAGAAAGTGCTATAAATGTAGATAAGGTTCTTAGGTATTTTATAGTCCATAATTATGTGGTGAACGGCGACAGTTATAATGGAGACACTTCTCATAATTATTACTTGTACGAAAAAGATGGTGTATTGTCTATGCTGCCATGGGATTATAATCTTGCATTTGGCGCTTATGATGAAACAACCGCAATAAATGCAGTTAACGACCCGATTGATACTCCGTTACGCATACCCAAGCTCAGTGAACGACCTATGCTTGCATGGATTTTTGCAAACCAAAAATACACAAAGATGTATCATCAGTATTATAATGATTTTCTAAAATCCATAGATATTAAAAGTATTATTGAAGAAACAGAGAATCTGATTGCACCTTATGTAAAAAAGGATCCAACTAAATTTTGTTCTACGGAAAAGTTTATTGTGGGTGCAGACACTTTAAAGACGTTTTGTAAACTGCGCTCAGAAAGTATAAGAGGACAGCTTGACGGAAAAATTCCTTCTACTCTAGAAGGGCAGTCGGCCGCTAAAAGCAGACTGATTGATGCTTCGGGTATATCAATATCAGATATGGGAATATTGGTGGATACGAGTAATTAATCCTCATATGATTTAAAGCATTAAAGGTATTTACAATAACATTCATAATACTTGTATAAAGGCGTAGGCGAAAGCTTACGCCTCTATTATTTCTAAAACAAATAGTATTTTCATATTTTTTAAGATTTCTTTAAGGAAATGTTAAGAAGTAAAGTGCATAATTAGTTTTTGTAGGAAGAAGTAAATCTTAGATACTGGATAAATAGATTTATCAGACTTGGAGGAATATGTTTAAGAAAAGGATACCTGTTTTACTTACATTATTAAATTTATCATTTGGAGTACTTTCAATACTTGAAACGTTAAAAGGAAATTTCTTTATAAGTGCTATATTTATACTTATTGCAGCTTTAATGGACAGATATGACGGCAGAATTGCAAGAGCTCTGGAAGTATCTAGTGAATTCGGCAAAGAACTGGATTCCTTATCGGATTTAGTTTCTTTTGGAGTTGCACCGGCTTTGTTAGTGTTTAATAAATTCAGTTTTTTGGGTTTTGACAATTTAAGAACTATTGGCATTTGTTCTTTATTGCTATACATAATATGTGGTTCCTATAGATTGGCAAAATATAATATTAGCGAATTTAATGGTATTTTTACTGGAGTACCGATAACACTTGCCGGTTTTATTGTGGCATTATATGTACTAATTATGCCTGTTAAAAGCAGTTCATCGATTTCGTCAATATTTTTATTGATGATACTTGGTTATTTAATGGTATCGAAATTTAAATTCAAGAAAATTTAGATTACAATTTTATACACATAAAAATAAGTCATTAAGGGAGGCGGTACAATTTATGCAGGAGTTAATTTTAGTACCAATGAATAGTGAAAACTTTGAGGAAGCAAAAATTATGATGGAAGAATCTTTTGCTGCTTCTATGAAAGACTTTCCGGAAAATTTTGAAGTGGATAATGATGAAGTAGACGAAGGCCCTTCTTTAGAAGGCGTACTTGATAGACCTGAGGCGACACCATTAGTTTTTTATCTGGAAGATAATATGGTAGGAGGTGCAGTTTTAAATATTAATGAAGACAATAATAATACATTGGAGCTGTTTTATATAGATTGGCAATGCATTGACAACGGGATCGGCCATAGGTCATGGCTGGAAATAGAGAAGAAGTATCCGCAGACTAAGACGTGGAATACGGTAACGCCGACTTGTTTGATGAGAAATGTACATTTTTATGTAAATAAATGCGGCTTTCATATTATTAAAGTAGAAGAACCCAAAAGCGTTGAATCAATGTTTGTGTTTGAAAAAGTTATGAAATAATCGAAGCTTCAGAAATTGTTTAACAAATTGATTGAACTTAGCATTAAGGAGTGAGTATAAATGAAAAATGTATTGGAGTATCTTGAGCAATCTGCTGAAAGATATGCAGATAAAACAGTTGTGGAAGATACAAAAAGCAACTGCATGTATAAGGAACTGCTACAAAATGCCAAGAGCATCGGCAGTGCTTTGTCAGCCTTTGAATTGCCTGGAAACCCAATTATTGTATATATGGATAAAAGCGTTGAGACGGTAACTGCGTTTATGGGGATTGTCTATGCTGGATGCTTTTATATTTCAATTAGCCCGGAACAGCCTGCTGCACGAGTTGTTCAGATATTGCAGGTTGCACAGCCAAATTGTATTATAACACTCGGTGATAACGCAGATATGCTGCATCAAATTGGATTTACAGGAAAGGTACTTGATTATTACGATATTGTAAGAAATGAAATAGCAGAAGAAAGATTGCAGTATATCAGAGCTTTGTCTCAGGATATTGACCCGTTATATTGTAATTTCACTTCAGGCACTACCGGAGTTCCAAAAGGTGTTTTAATAAGTCACCGCTCTGTCATTGATTTTATGGAGTATTTCCCTTCCATATTTAATATAACCGAAAAAGATATCATAGGAAATCAAGCGCCGTTTGACTTTGATGTTTCCGTTAAGGATATCTATTCAACACTCAAAGTTGGAGCTACTATGGTCATCATACCTAAAAGGTTTTTCTCAATTCCGGTGCAGTTGCTTGACTATATTTGTGAGCGAAAAGTGACAACAATGATATGGGCAGTTTCTGCATTATGCATGGTCACTCAACTTAAAGGATTGACATACAGGGTACCTTCAGAGGTTAATAAAATATTATTCAGCGGAGAGCCGATGCCTGTCAAGCATCTTAAATTATGGCAGAAATATTTGCCAAACGTGGTTTATGCAAATTTATACGGCCCAACGGAAATTACATGTAATTGTACCTACTATATAATTGATAAAGAGTTCGGGCTAGATGAAAAGATACCTATTGGAAAACCATTTCCAAATGAAAAAGTGTTTTTATTAGACATAAATGGCAAGAAAATCAAAGATAAAGAGACAATTGGTGAGCTTTGTGTATCTGGTACAGCTCTGGCTTTAGGTTACTATAATAACCTTGAGCAAACGAAAAATGTATTTGTGCAGAATCCATCGAATTCACGTTATATAGAGCTCATTTATAAAACAGGAGATGATGCATTTTACAACAAAGACGGTAATCTTTGTTTTGCAGGCAGAAAAGATTTTCAGATTAAATATATGGGACACCGTATTGAATTGGAAGAAATTGAGTTGATAATTAATAGTTACCCAGGAATCGATAGAGCCTGCTGTGTTTTAGATACCAACAAAAACCAGATTATAGCTTTTTATGTTGGATGTATGGAAAGTGTACAAGTTAAAAATAAAATGCACGAATCCTTACCTGGATATATGATTCCGAAGACATTTATTGCATTATCTGAATTGCCTGTTTCTGCGAATGGGAAAATTGATAGAGCAAAATTACTGGATACGTGGGGGAAATAAAAATGGATAAAAGTGAAATAGAGTACGCTATCAGTCAGTATCAAACACCATTTTATATATTTGATACTGATATATTAGCCAATCAGATAAATAAAATCAGAACTGCACTAGGAACAGATGTGGAGATATGTTACGCAATGAAGGCCAATCCCTTTGTAATTAAGGAAATGCAAGATATTGTTGATTATTTTGAGGTCTGTTCTCATGGAGAATTCAACATTTGTGAGTTAGCTGATATAGATGTAAATAAAATCGTTATGTCCGGTGTATATAAGAATTTTACAGATATAGAAACTATGATTTATGAGTATGGCAACCAAATTATCTATACCATTGAATCCCTTTCACAGTGGAAAAATATTGCAGACTTTGCTTTAGAACATCAGAGGCATGTGCGGGTTTTATTGCGATTGACAACGGGGAATCAGTTTGGCATGGATGAAACAGTTATACGAGAAATTATAGCAAACAGAAATAAAAATCCATACATAGATATTGAAGGAATTCAGTTCTTTTCAGGTACTCAGAAGAAATCAACCTCCAAATTTGAAAAAGAACTCGAAATGCTCGATAATCTATGCTCTGATTTACAAAAACAATATGCTTTTAACATAAAAAAAATAGAATATGGACCGGGGCTTCCTATTTGCTATTTTGAAGATAATAATAATGTTGAAGATTTAATGCTTGATTTGCTTGCTAAACAGATTAAAAAGCTTAACTTCAAAGGGAAAATCACATTGGAAATAGGAAGATTTATTGCTGCATCCTGTGGCTTTTATGTTACGAGTGTTGTTGATGTAAAAGTAAATAACAATGAGAACTTTTGCATTGTTGACGGAGGCATTCATCATTTAAATTACTTAGGACAAATTATGGGAATGAAAAAGCCTCCTATTATCCATTGGAATGAAAAAAGTGGAGAAGCAAAAGAGTGGACTGTTTGCGGCTCACTGTGCACTGTCAATGATGTGCTGGTCAAACAATATCCTTTCGTTGACATAAGTCGGGGTGATACATTGATTTTTAAAAAGGTTGGTGCTTACTCTGTAACAGAAGGTATATCATTGTTTTTAAGCCATGAACTGCCACAAGTACTTTTGTACTCGGAAAAGTGTAAATTTCGTTTGGCAAGAAGCAATTACCCCACGTATATCTTAAACTATTAAAATTAAAGAAAGTGAGACAGAAAACATGGAAAAATTATTGGAGATACTTAATACACTAAATGCGAATATAGACTATATGACTGAGACCAGACTAATAGATGACGGCTATTTGGATTCGTTATTAATTCTTGCTCTGGTTGGCGAATTGGAAAATTCTTTTGAAATAGAAATCACTCCGGTTGATCTTATTCCAGCAAACTTCAATTCTGCTGAAGCTATATGGAATTTGATTCAACGTCTGCAAGAGGAAAATTAAAATGAGTTACGCATCACCGTTATACCTATTCGTATTTTTGCCGGTTGTTTTACTGATATATCAGATTGCAACACAAAAACATAGATGGAAAATACTTTTGCTTGCGAGTTATATTTTTTTCTACCTAATAAGCGGAAAGCTTTTATTATATATAATTGCTTCTACTTTTTCTGTTCACCATATAGGGCTTTGGTTATTTTCCTGCAAGAAAAACTATGCTGAAAAGAAAATCACTACAAATGATAAAAAAGCCCTGAAAGCTGCATATGTAAAAAAATGCCGTGGGATATTGATATTTGGAATAGGAATGCAAATTGGTATTCTGCTTTTTCTTAAATACTTCAATTTTATTGGCTTAAATATAAATAGTGTTTTGAAGATGCTATCATCACCCATTCTTGTGCCAGTCTTTAAACTTGCACTGCCAATAGGCATATCGTTTTATACCTTGCAGGCTGTATCCTACCTTGCAGATGTTTATTGGGAAAAGATAGAGCCGGACGACAATTTAGGAAGATTGGCAGTATACATGTCATTTTTCCCAATTATCATGGAAGGCCCGATTTGTCGTTATAAACAAACAGCACAAGACTTATACCAAGGGAAGTCCCTGGAGTATAATAATATAACTTTAGGCATTCAGCGGATTATTTGGGGTTTATTCAAAAAGATTGTCATAGCAGATAGATTAAATCTGCTTGTAGAAACGGTATTTAATAAACATGCACAGTATAATGGATTTATTGTTATCGTAGCTGCGGTTTGTTATACTTTTCAGCTTTATATGGACTTTTCGGGTTGCATTGATATTACAATTGGTACGGGTAGGATGTTTGGCGTGACCATTCCGGAGAACTTCCGTCAGCCGTTTTTCTCCAGAACGGCCTCGGAGTTTTGGCGACGTTGGCATATCACACTTGGTACATGGTTTAAAGACTATATTTTCTATCCAATATCATTAACCAAATTTGTTAAGAAACTTGGCAAAAGTACAAGAGAAAAGTTTGGAAAGCATATTGGACAAATTATACCTTCTGCTATTGCTCTGTTTGGTGTTTGGAGCTGTAACGGGTTATGGCATGGAGCCGCATGGAATTATATTTTTTATGGCATGTACTACTTCGCTATTATTTTTCTTGGTATTGCAGCCGAGCCATTGGTACAAAAGGTAACATCATTTTTAAGAATAAATAGAAATAGTATTCTGTATTATGCTTTTCAGACTGTTAAAATGCTGATAATTATATTTACAGGAGAACTATTTTTCAGAGCAGATGGTATGCGAAGCGGTATTTCAATGTTTAAATCAATATTTTTCGGATTTAAATTGTCCGCAGTTACAGATGGCTCAGTATTAAGATTAGGGCTTTCAATACAGGATTTTGCAGTGGTATTGTTTGGATTTGTTGTTGTATTGACAGTGGGCATTTTTCATGAAAAAGGAATTTCCATTAGTGAAAAGATTGCTGGGTGGAATATTATGTTTCGTTGGAGCTTTTATTACGCAACCATAATGCTGATAATTATTTTTGGAGCTTATGGTGACGGATATTTAAAGGCTAAATTGATTTATGCCGGATTTTAGATTTACTTAAGAGGTTAAGCTTATGCAATATAAAAACGTTATTAAATTTATATCATTTTTAATCGGACTTTTAATTTTATTGAATGTTTCATCATATTTATTTGCACCGAAAAACAAAGCTGAGGAAGGTACTTACAAAAGAGTAAAGGGGTTTTTAAGTGAGCCCAAAAATACTATGGATTATTTGGCTATTGGTGATAGTGAGTGTAAATCAAGTATTTCACCTATGGAAATTTGGAAAGAATACGGATATGCAGGGTATAATTGTGGAGTTTCGGCTCAACATTTGCGGGACACCTATTACTTATTGGAAGAGTTGCTTAAAAATCAGTCCCCAAAAGTAGTTCTGTTGGAGACTAATTCTTTTGCACGGAATTTTAGCTTGTATAATGAATTTTTGAATATCACTGATAGAATTACTAAAAAATTTTTTCCGGTATTTGAGTATCATAATAGATGGCAAAACTTAAGTGTTTACAAGATGAAAAATACTAATTCGAAAGGAAATTCATCATCTATTATGTTTAAAGGGTTACATTATAGTACAACTGTTAAGCCTTATACAAAAGGGAGTTATATAAAAAGAACAGAAAAAGTTAAAGAAATCAAGAAAATACCAATGTTTTATTTGAATGAGATTGTAAATCTTTGCAATAAAAAGGATATTAAATTGATTTTATATTGTGCACCATCGCCTTTGTGCTGGTCATCTCAAAAGCATAATGCTACAGCTGATTTTGCTATAAAGAATGGGCTTCCTTTTATTGATTTAAATCTGCTTAATGATGATTTGGGTATTGACTGGTCCCGCGATACACGCGATAAAGGGGATCATTTAAATTATTACGGAGCTAAAAAAGTAACAAGCTACATAGGCGCATATTTATCCGCACATACCAATTTAAAAGATCATCGCAAGGAAAAAAGCTATGCTTTATGGAATAAAACCCTCGAGGAATATTTAAAACTAACAAAACAATCAAAGGGATGAGTTCAGTAGTAATTTTTTATACTTAATGAGAGAAAGGTTATATAATTATGGACAAATCAAAGAAACTATTAATCAGTAAAATATCGCTAGTCATACTAGGTCTACTGGTTATTATTCCGCTGCTGAAACATTTGCCTGCTATTCTCGAACTTACTGTATCCGTTGATAAATTTCGTGATTATATAATTTCAACCGGAAAAATAGGGCCGTTAATATTTATTTTATTCCAAATACTTCAAACAGTAATTGCTCCTATTCCTGGGGAAGTAATTCAGCTTGCGGGTGGATACATTTACGGGGTACCTTTAGGAACGTTGTATACAACAGTAGGAATGTTAGTTGGGGCGGGTATTGCTTTCTTTTTTACAAGACTTTTAGGTGGTAATTTTATAGAAAATCTTATAAAAAAGAAAAAATTTAAGTGGATGACAGATATAATGGGGCATAAAAATTTTTCAATTTTTCTGTTTATATTCTTCTTTATTCCCGGGCTGCCAAAAGATTATTTAATATATGTTGCCGGACTGACTACTATTAAGCCTTTGAAATTCTTCGGAATTTTAATTGTAAGTAGATTACCATGGCTGTTAGCATCTGTTAGTGTAGGAGCCAGTGTTTTCGAAAAAAATTATATGTCAACGATAATTATATCAGTAATAGCCGGATTGGCTTTTATTTTGGGACTCATTTACAAGGATAAACTTGTAAATAAATTTTCTGATTAATAAAAAACAAACCGACAGTAAACGGGGAGGCAATACCTTTGGGAGCAATTCTATGTATATTTTGGCCGCATGATAGTATTAAAAATCAAATTTATCAGTGTTATATTGATTTTTTTGGTGAAATAGAAAGTTGGGGACTTCCCGATAACTGGATAGATAACATGTATGATAAAAGAAATGAAATTGTACATGGTGGTGAAGATACGACGCTTGAGGCAATCAATCTTGTATCTGAAAAAGTACAATTACTGGAGCAAATGGCTAAAAGTTTGATTGATCACATTATTGATTCTAAATATAACCGTCAAGAATTTATACACTTTGATTTTTAATTAAGTAACGATTAACTACTTATACTTTTCATAGTTGAAAGAGCCATGCCTCCACTCTTGATGAAGGAGGTTCTTGATGAAGCTATATGACAAATGAAGTATAAGAAATGTTGCGGTTAATACGATACAATATGAGGTTAAAAGCTTATGGCTAGATGTATATATATTGTGCGGTATTAAACCAGGGGGCAAGACTGATTATGCAATGCATAAGTAGGTAACAAATCGACTAAAAAATGACCTATCCAGGCGAATGTTTGTGAGATATAGATCGTCCACCAAGGCAAACAGAGGAGTGCGACATCATTTTTGTCTACTCAAGGCAGGACGAAAGTCGCTCAATCAGTGAAAACAGTACCTGGGGTATCAGGAGAAGATTTGAACAGGGCATGGTAACAGTAAACGAGCCTGATTGAATTGGCTGAATAACTTCGGAACGTAAGTGAAGCATATAAAATTCATGCAGACATTTCTGGACAGCCTGCCGCTTGTCCGAGAGAAGCTCCTGAATAATCCTGCGAGTTAATTTGGAAACAGTAGGCCCAATATCATTATAATTAAAATATCCCTTAACTTTATCTAAACTAATTTTTAAGTTTATTTTTTCAGTGCTACTTACAGTGAAATCTAATTGTTTAGGGTTATATATATTCCCTTCAAAAGTAAATATTCCATACCAAGAATCTCTATCGAAACTCATTGCCTTTGTAATTAACATATATTTACTTCCCTTATGGTTCAAAAAAATGCTATATATCTAGATTGGATTTTCATCACCACTTGCAGTAATGTATATCCCCTTATTGTAAGCAATTATGCCTTCTAGTTTAACGGTATGCCCGCTAGGAGTTTTCGTGATAAGTAGTTCTTTTAGCATATATTTATCAGCGTAGCTACTGTCATTACTAATACCACAACCAGAGATATAGTATATAGCATCTTTAACCTTTACATTTATATTCACATAATTAAAAATTATACAAAGGATATTAAAAAATTAACCTTTTTCAAAGTCCCTTTTTTAAAAATGTCCTTGACATGGGGGTCACTTTATACAGTGTATCCTCTATTTTTTATTTTGTTATATAAATAACAAAAATATGAAATTTAGGTCATTCTTTGTGTAACTAAATAAAAAATAACATATACGGAATAAATTGACACTACTATGAATACATTGTATAATTGTTGAGGTAATATTATTTTTGCGTATTGTATTTTCTGGTCAAAAGGATAGAGGTGTATACACAGAGGAATTCTATATGACAAAAGCACTTACTAGATGCTAATTGATGGTAGGGCACGTTAATTTATGATAAGTAATTTTAAGAACTTTGAACAGTATAAAGGAATTTCGTTTTGTTTAGGTTGTTATGTGTGTACGATTGTTTATCCTAAAAGTACTGAAATTTGTCTTAATATTACACATTTAATAAATGCACTAAATTTTATAGAGCCCCAAGATAATGCAAGATTCTAAATTAGTGTTATTCTAGACTATTTAAACATAAACTGCTTTTTTAAAAGGAAGGTTATGCCTCAATGAATGGTTTGCCAGTAAGCCAATTACAGGAGAAAGTAAAAACTTATGCTATTCACCAGTTAAAATTAAAATTTTCATTTATAAAAAACTATACCTATATAATTTGTG